>JAJXYI010000228.1:6180-9770 GCA_021780625.1 bacterium
CGCTGGCGGCGCGCCCGGACGTCCGCTTCCTGCTGGTCGGGGACGGGGCCCGCCGCGGCTGGCTGGAGAACGAGGTCGCGGCGCGCGGGCTGCGGAACGTGGCGCTGCTGCCCTACCAGCCGCGCTCCTCGGTGCCGGAGATGTACGCGGCGAGCGACGTGTGCCTGGTCCCGCTCAAGGGCGGGACGGCCAGAGACACGTTTCCGTCGAAGATCTACACGATCATGGCGGCCGGCCGGCCCGCGATCGCCTGCGCGGACGAGGACTCGGAGCTGGCGTGGGTAGTGCGCGAGGCGCGCTGCGGCCTTGCCGTCCCGCCCGACGACGCGCGTGCCCTCGCGACGGCCGTCGCCGATGCGCTGGATGCTCGGCAGGACCTCGCCGCCATGGGCCGGCGGGGTCGCGAGTACGTGGTTTCCAACCACTCTCGCGGCGCGGTCGCGGCCCGCTACGATGCGCTGATCCGCGAGGTCGTCACCGAAGGGGCTCGGTAGGTGGGCGACGAGCGGCGTTCCGGCCGGGTCGCGCTCGTCACCGGGGCAACGGGCATGGTCGGGCCGAGGGTGCTAGATGTGTTTCGGCAGGCCGGTTTTGCCGTTCGGACGCTGTCGAACACGCCTCCGGAGTCTGACTTTGTGCCCGCGGATGTCGAGGTCCGGACCGGTGACATCGGCAACATGCTTACTGTTCGAAGTGCGGTCGAAGGCGTGGCGGTCGTCGTTCATCTTGCCGCGCTGCTGCACGTCTCCGACCCCCCGGCTTCGCTGCGCGATGCGTACGAACGGACCAACGTCGGCGGGACGCGCGCGGTGGTCGAGGTATCTCAGGCGGCGGGCGTGGAACGGGTGGTCTTCTTCAGTACGATCGTGGTGTACGGCGAGGCAACTGGGGACGCACTCACGGAGGACTCGCCCGTGCGACCCGCGACGCTGTACGCCGAAACCAAGGCGGAAGCGGAGCGAATCGTGCTGGCGGCGCGCACCGCCGGCGGGACGCCGATGGGAGTGGTGCTGCGGCCTGGCTCGGTGTACGGCGCGCGCGTCAAGGGGAACTACCGACGGCTCGTCCGGGCACTCGCGCGGCGGCGCTTCGTGCCGATTGGTCCCGGGAGCAACCGGCGCGCGATGGTGTACGACAAGGACGTGGCCGATGCGGCGGTTCTCGCGGCGACGCACCCGGCGGCAGCGGGACGCGTCTACAACGTCTCGGACGGCGAGGAGCACACTCTGCAGGAGATCATCTGGGCAATCTGCACAGCGTTGGGGCGCACCCCGCCGAGGTGGCACGTGCCGCTGTGGCCGGTGC
Source organism: bacterium (assembly GCA_021780625.1). The sequence goes on from JAJXYI010000228.1 coordinate 7,486, forward strand.
GGGCGGGGGTCGGGCTGGTCGAGCGCGCGGCGCGCGTCGTCGGGGTGCGGCCCCTCGTCTCGAGGGCCACGATTGACAAGTACACAGAGGACATCGCGGTGGACAGCGGGCGCATCCGCGACGAGCTTGGGTTCGCGCCGCGCTACGACCTGCGCGCCGGGTGGCGCGAGGCGATCGGCCAGATGAGAGAAGCGGGCGAAATCTGAGGGCGTGGGTATGAGCACGTACGTCATCTTGGCCATGGCCGCCATCGGGGCGGCCATGTGTTCGCTGGGGCTCGTGGCGGCTGTGCGGCGGGCGGCGTTACGGCGCGGGATCCTCGACGCTCCGAACGATCGCAGCCTCCATAGCGCGCCGACCCCCCGGGGTGGGGGCGTTGCGATCGTCGCCGTCACTGTGTTTGGGCTGTTGCTTGCCTGGGCGCTTGGCGAGGATTGGGCCTGGACGTCGATGTGGGCGCTCCTGGTTGCGGCGCTGCTGGTCGCGGTTGTGAGTTGGAAGGACGATGTGCGGCCGCTGCCGGTTGGGGTGCGGTTCGCTGCGCACGCCGTGGCGGCGGTTTTGGTGATGAGTGGGATCGGGTGGTGGGGTGTCGTCGAGTTGCCGTGGGTCGGCCTGATCCGCTTGGGTTGGCTCGGGGCAGGGATGAGCCTGCTGTGGATCGTGGGGCTCACGAACGCCTACAACTTCATGGATGGGATCGATGGGATCGCCGGGAGCCAGGCGGTCGTGGCGGGGTTAGGGTGGGTCGCCCTAGCCTGGGGCTCCGGCCGGATCGAGACGTGGCTGGGGTTGCTGCTGGCCGCGGCGAGTCTCGGGTTCCTCGTCCATAACTGGCCCCCGGCGAAGATTTTCATGGGAGACGTGGGCAGCGCGTTTCTGGGCTTCAGCTTCGCGGCACTGGCGATCATCGGCGCGCGGCACGATCCCCAGCTCGCGCTTGCTGGGGCCCTGGTCGTGTGGCCGTTTGTGTTCGACGCGAGCTTCACCTTGCTCCGGCGGCTGCGACGGGGGGAAAACGTCGTTCAGGCGCACCGGTCGCACTTGTACCAGCGGCTCGTGCTGGCCGGGTACTCGCACCAGTTCGTGACATGCCTGTATGGGGCACTGGCCGTGCTCGGTGTGATGCTGGCGTTGGTCTGGGCACGGGGCGTGGCCGGGGCAGTATGGGTGGTGCCGGTGATGCTCGCGGTGGCGATGGTGGGGCTATGGCGGTTCGTAGTTTGGGCCGAACGCCGGCGTGAGGCGACCGGGTGAGCGCCGGCAGCCGGGTGTCCGGTGAACAGTGGGATCTCTCGCTGGCGCGCGCAGGGTACGGGCCGATGGCGCAGAGGGCACCAGATCCTTCGTCGGCCCTGCGGGCCTCCTCGGGATGACAGCTCTACCGTCATCCTGAGGGAGCCGCGAAAGCGGCGACCGAACGATCTCGTCTTTTCGCCAGGCCCCTTGTCGCGGCGGTGAAAGGCGAGATGGAGGTGCCTGGATCTCGCGGGAAGGCGAGCCGGCACGGGGTGGAAGGGTGAGGGTCAGATAGGGCCCAAGTTGGCGGGTTGGTGACGAGCGATGGGGTTCGCGATCAAGAAGGTGCTGGGGTGGCTGCTTAGCCCCCTCGGGTTCTCCTTGCTCCTCCTGGCCGCGGGCGTCGCACTGTGCGAGGCGCGGCGGCGGAGACTCGGGCGCGGGCTGGCCGTTGCCGGCCTGGTGGCGCTGGTGGTGTTCAGCCTCGGGCCGGTGGCGGATGGGCTGAGCCGGTCGCTGGAGCGACAGTACCGCCCGCCCGCGGACAGACCGCTGGCGGGGGTCGCCGCGGTGGCGATCCTGGGCGCCGGCTACGAACCGGCGCCGGGGAAGCCCGCCACGGCGTGGCTGGCGACGGCCGGGCTCGAGCGCCTCGTGGAGGGGGTCCGCGTGTGGCGCCTCGCGCCCGGGAGCCGGCTGGTGGTGTCCGGTTGGGGCGGTGGGCGTGAACTCGCCAACGCGGAAGTCGTGGCGCGCGCGGCCGAGTCGCTTGGGGTGGATCCCTCCCGGATCGTGCGCTTCGACGCGCCGCGGGATACTGCCGAGGAGATCGCGGCGGTACACGGCCTGGTTGGAACGCAGCAGGTCGTGATCGTCACGTCGGCCGAGCACATGCCGCGGGCGATGGAGTTGGCCCGGCAGGTGGGGCTGCATGCGATCGCGGCGCCGGCGAGCGCGGCGAGGACGGTCTCCGGGCCCGGATGGCACGCATGGATCCCATCGGCTGACGCGTTGCTGGCCTCGACGCGAGCGATCCACGAGTGGCT
>JAJXYI010000527.1 GCA_021780625.1 bacterium
TGGGTCCTTGGCGGCGAGGAGCTCGGCGAGGGTGACGCGCGCGGTGCCGGGCTTCGATACCGCCACGCCGGCGGCGAGGTTGGCCAGCTCGACGGCGACCGGCATGGGGCGGCCGGCGCCGAGCGCGAGCGCCAGCGCCGCGACGACGGTGTCGCCGGCGCCGGTGACGTCGAACACGCTGCGCGCCCGCGACGGGACCTCGTACGGTTCTTCCCCAGGTGCGAACAGCGCCACGCCCCGGGCGCCGAGCGTGACGAGGATGCTGGTGTGCCCGAGCGAGCGCTGCAACTTTCTCCCCGCGGCAAGCACGCCGCCGTCGCCGACGGACTCGAGCCCGAGCGCCCGCGCCAGCTCTAGGGCGTTGGGGGTGATGACGGTGGCGCCGTGATACTTGCGGAAGTCGTTGGTCTTGGGATCCACGACGACCGGGACGCCCTGCTCGACCGCCGCCGCGATGACGCGCCGGGCGAGACGGCGGGTGACGGTACCCTTGGCGTAGTCGGAGACGACGCAGGCGCGCGCCTGCGGGAGTCGCGCTTCGACCGCCGAGAGCAGGCCGGATTCGAGCGCGCCGACCGCCTGGTCCCTCGCCTCCCTGTCCACCCTGACGAGCTGGTGCTGCCCGGCGACGATCCGGGTCTTGGTCGTGGTCGGACGCGCGGGATCGGCCACGAGGCCGGAGAAATCCACGCCGGCCTCGACGAGGGCGTCGCGCAGGTGCGCCGCGGCGGCGTCGTCGCCAACGAGACCGACGACCACCGCGGAGCCGCCGAGGCTGGCGACGTTGGCGGCGGTGTTGGCGGCGCCTCCGGGGACGTAGCTGCGCTGCTGCTCCTCGAGGACGGCGACCGGCGCCTCCGGCGAGATCCGGCCGGCGTGGCCGGTGACGTACTCGTCGAGCATGACGTCGCCGAAGACCAGGACACGGGTCCCGGCGAGGCGGCGGGCGGCGTTCTTGGCCTGGCGGATCACGGTTGAGCGCTCTCTTCCTGCCCGACAATGAAGGCGACCGCGGCGGACCAACCGGCGGCAAGGCAGTCGGCGGCGGGCCTCTGCGCACCATCCCGAGCCACCGGGTCGACGGCCGGCGCTACCGGCCCGGCATCAGGTAGGCGCCTCCCGCCATGCGCCTCGGCCGCGCTTACGTCCGACGCGGCCCCAGAACGGGACCGCCCGGCCGGCTCGGCGGCCAGCCCAGCATCCCGCACAGGAGCGAGGAAAACGGTGCGGCAACCGGCCGCGCGGCCCGCCTCGACGTCGCTCGGCTTGTCGCCGACGACGAACGACGCGGCGAGGTCGATCCCCAGCTCGGAGGCCGCCCGCCGCACCAGGCCGGGCCTGGGCTTGCGACAGTCGCAGCCGTCCTCCGGGGCGTGCGGACAGTAGTAGGCGCCCGCGAGGTGGATGCCGCGCGAGTCAAGCTCGCGCTGCATGCGGTCGTGCACCGACCGCGCCTGCTCGGGCGAAAGGTAACCCCGGCCGACGCCGGACTGGTTGCTCACCACAACCAGCAAGAACCCGGCCGACTGCAGTGTCGCCAGCGCGGCTTGCGCTCCGGGAAGGAGGCGGACGCCGTTCGGGTCGGAGGGATAGCCGGTGTCCACGAGGATCGTCCCGTCGCGATCGAGGAAGACGGCGCGGCGGGGCACCGCGGCGGGGCGCGGGGCGGGCGCGTCAGTGTGCGGAGCGGACGTGGCGGCCTGCCGAGCGGGCACGGTGGCTGGTTGCGCCCGCGGCGGCGGCGCCTGCGTGGCGCTTTCGTCACCCCGGATCGAGGGCCCGGTCACGCTGGATGGCGTGGAGGTTGGCGGCGCGGTCGCCCGCTCGGAGCGAGAGACTGATTGATTCATCGCCGCTGCTTTCCGGCCAGCTCGACGAGGGCCGAGGTGGAAAGCCCTTCGACCAGGGGTAGGTATTCGATCCGCCCGCCGTACGCCGCGACCACGGCCGCTTCGGGGATCGGCTTGCCGGACGGCGGGGCGTAGTCGGCGCCCTTGCAATGCACCTCAGGCTGCAAGCAGCGCAGCGCCTCCTCGGGGGTATCCTCGTCGAACACGACGACGTGGTCCACCGCCGCGAGCGCGGCGATGACCTCGGCGCGCTGCGGCGCAGGGACGAGCGGCCGGCCGCCACCCTTGATCCGCCGCACCGACGCATCCGAGTTGACGCCGACGACGAGGACGTCGCCGAACGCCCTGGCCGCGACGAGGCTCCTGACGTGGCCGGCGTGGAGCAGGTCGAAGCAACCGTTGCTCCACACGACGGTGAGACCCTCGGTGCGCCACCGCGCCCGCAGCCCCAGCAGCTCGTCCCAGTCAACCACCTTCGCCGGCTCACCGCACGCCCCGGCGCCGGCAGTCGTGCCGGAGTCTTCCGCGTTGGTTGAGTCAAGGACGAGCGCCTCGATGACCTCGCACAGCATGTGGCCGAGGATGGCGTGACACTCCTGGATGCGGTCGGTTCGGGTCGAACGAACGGTAAGCGTCACAGCGGCGAGATCGGCGAGCGGCCGGCCGGGGAAGCCGGTCAAAGCGATCGTCGCGATCGAGCGCGCCTTGGCTTCCTCCACCCCGCGCAGGACGTTCGGGGAGCGCCCGCTGGTGCTGATCGCGATGGCGACGTCGCCCGGCCGCCCGAGCGCCGCGATCTGCCTGGCGAAGATCTCCTCGAAGCCGTAGTCGTTGCCGACCGCAGTGAGGATCGAGGTGTCGGTCGTCAGGGCGATCGCTGCCAGCGCCGGGCGGTTCGCGCGGAAGCGGCCGACCAGCTCGGCCGCGATGTGCTGGGCGTCGGCTGCGCTGCCGCCGTTGCCGAACAGCAGCACCTTCCCGCCGGAGCGCAGCGCAGTCGCCACCGCCTCGGCGGCCCCGAGCAGCGGTTCGGCGCAGGTGCGCGCAAGACGCGCGGCGACGCTGACTGCTTGCGAGAACGACTGGTCAATGAGCTGGCGAGGGGTTGGGGGCATGTGAGTGGTCCGTAGTGGCTGGTGTGTAGTGGCTGGTGTGTAGTGGTTGGTGTCTACTGTCTAGTGAATGATGTTTGGTGTTTGGTGTTTGGTGTATGTTGTTCGGTGTTCGGTGTTCGGTGACTGCTTTATGTATTTAGTGTCTAGTGTTTCGCATCTAGCCTTTGCGCTTGCGCCTCGCTCAGGATGACGGTCACGCTGTCATCCTGAGGAGGCCCGCCGCAGGCGGGACGACGAAGGATCTCGTCGTTCGCCGCTGTCAGGAACACCCCTGCTTCGCTCACAAGATCCTTCGCCTTCGCTTGGCTCCGGCTCAGGATGACCGCCAATTCCACCCTCGCTGCGCCCGCTCAGGATGACAACACCCAGGGGTCGATTTGCGCTCGCTCAGGATGACAGACTCGTCGGACCTCTTGCCAACGAAGGCTGGCTATTCCGCGGGACGGCCGCAGCGCGTCACACCCCCTGCATTCGAGAGAGGGCGTAGAGGCTCCAGGGGCGGGACCAGTGCACGTGGCCGGCCTGATAGCGGTCCCAGCAGCGCGCCAGCTCATGGTTGCGGATGAGACCTTGCAACGCGGTGGCGCCGGCGCCGATGGCGTTCTGCTTCAGCTCGTCGCGCCACGGCCCCTTCATCCACGGATCAAAAGGGAAGGTAAAGCCTATCTTCAGCCGGTGGGTGCACTCGGTGCTGCTGCAGCGGCGTTGGCAGCCGCGAATGCGGTCGAGAGCCTTCCCGTCGAGGGCCTTCCCGTCAATGAGCCCTCTGCGATCTTCCACCGGACGCATCTGCGTATCTCCCCCAGCGAACTGCCGGGTTCGAGGCGTCCTCCTCGCTCTGGCGCTCGCCCCGCAGCCCCCACAGTCTCGGCGAGAATCCCCAAGGTGATGTTGTCGAACCAAACCGCGGGCTCTGACTCGAATGGTTACGGGCTAGGTTTGCAGTTGCTCCCGCGCTGCCTTTCCCAAGGGCACACCGTTTCCTGGTTTCTTCGGTGGGCACGAGGTCGATGCTGAGTCCCAAACCGGCGGGCGTTAGCCTGCGCGGCTTAGGGCCGCAAATGAGCCGGCGGGCTCGTGCCCGTATCGACCCAATTGCCGCCTTTCGGAACAATGATACGAAACTTCCCTGATCGCTCCTGCTGGAGCTCTCCTACCACTTTCGTGGAAATTCGCACATCCTTCGGCAGAAGGGCCGCACACTGGGACACCAACCTCTCCCTGTCCGCGTCGCTCCATTTGGCACCGGCATGGAGCTGACATAGCACGTCAATGTCACCAGCTGCTTTCTCCACGATCCTGAAGCGCCGAATTGATGCCTGATCCTTCATAGCCTGGTCAAAGACAATGAAGTCAATGATTCCACCTGAGGGCGACCGCAGGACATCGTTCAACCGCCCCTGCAAGGTCGATAGTGTCCCAAGTGTCCTGCCGCAAGCACACGAACGACTGGCAATACTCGCCAAATCTCCTTGGCGGTACCGGATCAGGGGAAAGTCCGTGGCCATGAGGCTCGTCACCACCACCTCGCCCACTTCGTCAGCCGCAAGAACCCCGTCCTCGCCCACGATTTCGACAATCGAAATGTCGTCCGAGGTGTGGAGGCCACCCGCCGGGCAACCGAAGGCCATGACGCCGGCTTCGACGCTCCCGTACTCTGCAACGACTGGTGCCGCAAACGCACGGCGCACGATGTCTTTTTGGTGCTCAGTCATCGTTTCGCTCGTGAAAAACACCGCCTTCGGCCATCCAGGCCCCGGGCGCATCTGTGTGCGAAGCATGAATGAACTGAGCATGGCAATACTGTTCGCATAGCCGAATACAACCACCGGCTTTCGCCGAAAGAGAGCATGCGCCGCCTTCCCCAGCTCCACATCCGTTTGAAAGAACGGTGACACTAGCGTCACACCAGTCACCCACTCCTTCACCTCGCGCCGGATTGCCAGGGCCTTGTCCAGTGCTGTCCTCGCCGTCAAGCGCCCACTGCCCCAGATCTTTACCTCCGGGTCACCTGGCGCAATGCCCCACCACGAGCGCCCTCTGTACCCAGCAAGGTACCTGTACGGTGCCGCGGCTCGATCCACCCTGACTTCCAGGCGGGCGCCGGTGGTCCCGCTCGAGTGCCCAAGGAGTGGTCTACATCGCGGCCCCTCACTCGCCAGAGCGTCACCAAGTGACCTGTAGAGATCCTTGTCGAGAATTGGCAGGGCACGCAGGATCTGCCACGGGTCGTCATTGCTCGGGCTCGATCCCAGTCGCCTCATCTCATCGCGATAGAAGGGGACGTTGCCTGTCACCTCCACAAGCAGGCGCTTAAGTCGGGCAGTCCTCAACGCGTGCAACCTCTCACGGTCGTACCATTGAGTCTCCAGCAACTCCCTGAAGATAGCTGCCCTCTTCTCACCCTTTAGGAGTGACTTTAGCGGGATACCTACCGTCTTCGCGAATAGCGTTCGGGCGTCAGGCATACTCAACCCCTGATGACGACCGACCCTTACGGTCGTCTCGGATCACCACCACCCTTGGAACGATGGCCGCAGGCACAGGCGGTGAAGCTTTCAGTGCCGGCCTTCTCCGCCGCGGGCATCACCACGACCCATCGGGCCAGAAGGCACTTTCCCATCTGCTCTCGTCTGCTTCAAAGTTGACTGGTCCCACGCATCTCCACTCGCCCGAGCCAACCGGCCGGCGGGCGGAAAGGGCGTCCCAGTGCAGGCCCCAGTTCCGCGGCATCTCCTGGGCGGTTCGACACCGCGTTTAGGTCGCCAATGGATTCGTTTGCTACAGGGTAGCGCATGGGCCGAAACGCTTCCCGCACAAGCGGGATGGAGGCTGGGTCGTATCCCATCAACCTGCACGCGCTCCAGTCAGCCAAGGCAACGTCATCCGAAAAAACGAGCGAACCCGACCTCACAGCCGTTGGCGAGAGCGGGCCCTCGCCTTCACCGCCAACAACCCCATCGACAAGTGACAACACCGTTCGCTGACGAGCGTCGGACATCCGCCCAGACTTGTCGGCGTAGAGCGCTATCCTCGCGAGGTCAAGAGCCATGCGCCAGGCCGTGTCGTTTCCGAACCATGCCCCCGCTTGGATCACGCCCAAGAGCCTGAGCATGCGCTTCAGGGAGCGATCGGCGACCTGGAGTGACGCTTTAGTCAGCCCCTGCGCTCGTGGCCTCTGCACCCAGTCATAGAACCGGGAAATGGCTTCCCAGCAGGCCCCAGAGTTAGGATATTCATCTCCTCCATGAGCTGGGTTGCCAAACCTGTGGTGCGCCAGGCAGTCCTTTCGCCCCGCGATTCCCACAAACCCCTTCAGGCTGCATGTGACGCCGACCTTCTGATGCGTCTTGAGTTTGGGGACGCAGATAATCGCATCAGACTGGAGAACATCCTGATGCACGATGTACTGATGTGTCGATGCTGTATGAGACCCCTCCGTCTCCTCGGCATCGTAGTCTGCGACTCGGAATCGTGGCTCAGGCCGTCTTGGCGAGTAGAGCTGCGCCAGAAGGCTCTCCAGCCCGAGATCGATCACCACGGCGTTGCCCCGCAGAGGTTTAGTTTCCGTATGCGTCGTGCTTCCCAGCCAGCTCCGCTCGGTGACGTAGAGTCTGAGGTCCCTCGCCTGCACTGGAAGGTGTCTCCCCCGGTAAAACTCCAGCACCGTATCTGCCCCGGTTTCCTCTAGCACCGCACCCCACCGACATGACTGCAGCGGCGCGTTGCCAAGGAGTACTTTCCCCGAAGCGCCAACGGCAATCAAGACATAATCCACCAATGCACGGATCACAGAGGCATGCGTGCACTTGGCCTGAAAGACACGCTTCGATTCTAGAGGGCGCCTGTGGTAGACGAAGTTACATAGGATGAAGACCTGGCAGCCCGGCTTGATGAAGGCCCCCAGAGGGTTCCACTCCGGGCGCCCCAGGTGCTCCCGGTCCAAGCCTGCCTGCGCGAAGCATTCGCGGACGGCGGCATAGACGGGATTGGGGCGGGCTGAAATATCAACCAACCCATATTCCGGATACTGCTCGTGCGGAGAGAAATGAAACTCATTGTCAGGATATTGGAGGTGCTTATCAACAAAGACAGAAATCATCGATGTTTCCAAACAAGCCGATACGTTCGAATTGATGACCCACCCCCGACGGACTGTGAAAGGATAGGCGCGGCTCCATGGCAAGTCTGGCTGGTCAACCCGCAATACTGTCCCTTGGGGAACGACCTCGCTTTCGGATAGGTCTTGGCCAGCAACTCCATCGCTTGCTGCAAGGCTTCCAGGTCTTCGTGCGTCCGCTTCATATTAGGAGGCAAAGAGGTGAAGAGGGTAAGAGGACGGGAAGACACTACGTCCCTGCGGTTGCGGCGGGCTGACAGGGAGCGGGATCGATCGCACTGTGTTGTCCTAGATGACGGAGACATGCCCTGCCATTGGGTTGGCAACGAGAACGCGGCCGCCAGGCGTTCCGCCAGTCGCTCCGGAGATTCAGCTGCAAATCGGCACAGGATCACACCCGCATCGGCCGGCAGCCGACTGCGGCATGCGAGCTCGCCGAAATTCTTGTCGAACGTCACGATCACCCTGTGCTCTTGCGCCACTCGCGTCAGGACTTCGCGGTCGCCGGCGCCGGGACTGATGCGGCTCACCCACGCCACGTCGTGACCCGTAGTCTCCAGGGCCGCGACCGCAGCGGCAGGAATGTTCACGTTGGCCAGAATACGCATGACCTAAACAGCGAGAGGGTAGACCCGCCCCGTCTTGAGGATCTCGGCCGCGTAGTGGAGACACGCCACGACATCGTCGTGCGTCAGGTTCGGGTAACTCTCGAGCACCTGCTGCTCCGACCAGCCCTGGCCGAACAACCCAACAACGAACTCGACCGACAGACGCGTCCCCCGAACGACCGGCTTTCCAACCAGCACGTCGGGAGCGAGCACGATTCGGTCTGAGCGTTCCATGTAGTCCATCTTAACACCTTGCCAAGAAGGAACCTCCGTCAGCGGCTACGCTTTGACCACGTTTCCAGCGGCCTTCAACATCCCGCGGGTGTCAACGACCAACTGCGCATGGTCGCGGATCATCGCGTAGTCGACCGCCTTGTGGTCGGTGATGAGGACGACGGCGTCGTTGGCCGCGAGCGTCTCGGCAGTGAGTGGTACGGAGGTCAAGGACGGCAGACCCGGCCAGGAACGCATCCGCGGTCTCTCCGCTCAGGACAGGCTCACCGCTGCGGACCACGAGATCCTTCGTCGGCCCGCCTTCGGCGGTCCTCCTCAGGATGACAGCTTCACCGTCATCCTGAGCGAGCGCAGCGAGCGAAGGATCTGTCTTGGATCGTTCGTCCCGACGCTGCGGGCCGTTCCTGACAATGGGCGATGCGAACGTTGAGGACTCCAGGATGGACTTGAGGCGCTCGTCGGTGGTGCCGGGGTAGGTGGTGGATTCGAGGATGATGAGCTGACCGGGGCGGAGGGTCGCGCGGACCTGGTGGGCGGCCGCATCCACGTAGGTCATGTCGGGCTCGCGCTGCGGCGTCAACGGGGTGGGGACGCAGATGAGGACGGCGTCGGCCTCGCCGAGGCGGGCAAAGTCGGCGGTTGCGGTGAAGCCGCCGGTCGCGACCGCGGCGGCGATGCGACCGCCGTCGAGGTGCTTGATGTAGCCCTCGCCGCGGTTGAGCTTGGCGACCTTGTCGGGGTCCACGTCGAAGCCGAGGACGGGGAAGCCCTTCTCGACGAAGGCGAGAGCCAACGGGAGGCCGACGTAGCCCATGCCGATGATGCCGATGAGGGCGTCGTGGGCCTTGATCTTGGCGAGGAGGCGGTCAGCGTGGGAGGTGGTCATGGTGAGGGGGTCCGTGGAGCTACATGCGAGTTGGGACGTGATGCTGGTGCCGGGAGATTCTCTATTTCCTTCGCCTCGCTCAGGACAGGCTCGCGCGCCTGCGGTGATCCACCCACCCGGCGGGCTGGAGCCCGCGGCTACGGCGTTGCGGCCACGACAGCCGCTGGCACGACGTCACGGCGACAATGGGCGAACGGCAGGCCCGGCCGCTACGGGCCGCCGGTTAAGCGACATCCTGCATCCGATTGGCGAAGTCACGGCCGGAGGTGGCGGGCGGTAGAGGTTTCCGGTCCTTCCGGTAGAGCTCGATCGCTTCGTCGACGATCCGGCAAAGCTCCTCGAATACCGCCTTCTCGTCATCGCCGTGGCAACCGCCGAGAATCAGCCCGGGCGCGCTCCCGACATAACACTGATCTTCCTCGGACCATTCAACGATCTTCGCGTACTTGGCGCTATCTTTCATTTCCTTGACTCCTCCAGGGCCAAGCGTACCGCTCGAACCTGATACTGCTTTGCGTCATCCCCAGGTCGGCCGGAAATCGTTACGGGTTTTTGGGCACTCGGGTGGACGAAGTTGCGGTGGCTTCCTTTGCCCCCGCGATTCACGAATCCGGCCCTTTCCAATTCGGCGATCAGGTCTCGTACTTTTGGGGCCATCAGCTCAACCTTGTTTGGTTGTCCTCATCATACTCCCCCACCATCGGCCACGGGCGCTCGCGGGCCGGGGGGACACGGCGCTCGCGGCGCGGAGGGACACGGCACTCCGGCCCGCTGGCGCGGGCCTGCGCGCCTTACTACCAACACACAAGCAACGACGGATACGACCAAGACACAGACAACGATGGAGCATCAGGAGGCGCTCATTCGTCGTTGGGCACGCGCGGAGCGCGCGCTCCACAGAAGCAACGTGGCGCTCGT
>JAJXYI010000519.1 GCA_021780625.1 bacterium
GCTCACGGAACGCCAGCAGTCCATTCTCGATTACATCCGCACCTTCCAGGAGTCCAACGGAGTCCCCCCCTCCACGCGGGCCATCCAGCGCCAGTTCGCCTTCGCCAGCCAGAACGCCGTGATGTGTCACCTCCGCGCCCTCGCCGCCAAGGGCATGGTCGAACAGCTCGCCGACCGCTCCTGGGGCCTGCGCGCCCGGGAAATCCAAACCCACCTCTTCGAAGTCCCCGTCTACGGCACCATTCCCGCCGGACTTCCCTCCCTCCAGGAGCAATCCCCCGACGAAACCCTCGGCATCGACCCCGCCCTCTTCGGCCTGCCCACGCCGCCCCGCCAGCCCATCTGGGCGCTCCGGGTGAGCGGCGATTCCATGGTCGACGCCCATATTCTCGACGGAGACCTCGCCGTGCTCGAGCGCCGCGAGCCACGCGCCGGCGACATCATCGCCGCCCTCGTCGACGAAACCTCCACCACCCTCAAGCGCCTGATCTACGTCGACGGCAAACCCGTGCTCCGCCCCGCCAACCCACGCTACTCCGATATCCACCCCCAACACCACCTCGCCTGCCAGGGCGTCCTCATCGGCCTCATCCGCCGCCAGTCCGCGGGTCAGGCTGAAGTCGGAGATCGGAGGTCGGATCTCGGAGGTCAGAAAGCAGAAATCAGAGATCAAAAAGCAAAGACGTGACCCCAAAAGGCAGCGTTCAAAACCGACTTCTGACCTCCGAGATCCGACCTCCGATCTCCGCCCTCCATGCCTCCGTCTGCCAAGCTCATCGACCTGCGGGCCCTGCTCGCCCAGCGCTTTCCTGAAAAGGTCCGGCGCTCGGGAGGCGTTGTACCCACGGGCGCACGGCAGGTCGACCTGACGCTGCACGGGGGGCTGCCGCTCAGCCGCACCACGGAGCTGGTCTGCGCCTCGCCCGGCTGCGGCGGCCAGTCGCTCTTCGCCCGCCTGCTCGCCTCCACGCGCGCCACCCGGCAGCGTCTGGCCCTCGTCGATGGCGCCGACGCCTTCGCCCCCGACGAATTGCCCTCGGACCTGCTCCGTCACCTCGTCTGGGTGCGGACCTCCGGAGCCGAACAGGCCCTCGCCGCCGCCGACCTCATCGCCCACGACGGCAACTACACCGTGCTCGCCCTCGACGTGCGCGACCTGCCCGAACGCGACCTGCGGCGGCTGCCCGCACCTCTGTGGTACCGTCTGCAAAGGACCGTCGAGGATTCCAGCCTGGCCCTGCTCGTCCTCACGCCCTTCCCCCTCGTGCCCTCGGTCGCCTGGCGGCTCTCGCTCGAGTCACCGCTCTCCCTCGGCGACCATCGCACGCCCTCCGATGCCTTGGCCGATGCCCTCGAGCCCGCGCTCGTCCGAGCCTCCACCGCCGCCCTCTCCGCCGCCGGCTGACCCGGAGCCGGCCGCGCCCCGGCTCCCGCTCCCGCCATGTCCTACGCCGTGCTCCTCGTCCCGGGCTTTCCCCTCCACGCCCTGCTGCGCTCAGAAGCCGGGCTCGCCGGCCGCCCGGTGGCCCTGGTCGGCGGCGAAGGCCGGCACGCGCTCGTCCTGCACGCCTCACCCGAAGCGCTCGGCGTCGAACCCGGGCTCGCCTCCGCATTGGCGCTCTCGCGCTGCCCGGGAATCGTGCTGCGCACCCGCGACCCCGCCGCCGAGGTCGAGGCGCAGCGCCTGCTCATCGCCTCCGCCTTCACGCTGTCCCCCCGAGTGGAATCCACCGCCCCCGGCTGCTGCACCGCGGACCTGCAGGGCGCATCCCCCACCGCCACCGAGGCCACACTCAGGCTCCGCCTGCTCGAACTCGCCGCCGCCAGCCTCCCCGCCCGCGCCGCCATCGGCCCGTCCCCGCTCGTCGCCCTCTACGCCGCACGGGACGCCGCCCCCCTGCGCGTCGTCGACGACGCCTCCGCCTTCCTCGCCCCTCTCCCCCTCTCGGCCGCGGACCCCACGCCGGACCAGGCCCGTCTCCTCGCCACGTGGGGCGTCCACACCCTGGGCGGACTCACCGCCCTGCCCAAGGGCGGCATCGGCCAGCGGCTCGGCCCCGAGGGCGCGGCCCTCTGGGACCGCGCAGCCGGGCGCGACGAGCGCGTGCTGCGCCTCATCGAGCCCGCGCGCACCTTCGCCGCCGAGTGGGACTACGAACCGCCTGTCGAAGCGCTCGACCCCCTGCTGTTTCTCCTCCGGCGCCACGCCGAGCGCATCGCTCTGGAACTGCGCGCGACCGGATTCGCCGCCGAGTCGCTCGCGCTCACCCTGAAGCTCGAGGACGACACCGAGCTGCGCCGCGACTTCCGCCTGCCCGAGCCCAACACCGATCCCGACGCCTGGCTGCGCGCGCTTCACACCCATCTCGAGACGCTCCGCACCGCCGCGCGCGTCGCAGGCCTGCGCCTCGCCGCCGCCCCCGCACGCCCCCCGAGGAAACAGGACGGGCTGTTCGACACCGGCCTGCGCGATCCCGCCGCGTTCTGGGACACTCTCGCCCGCCTCGGCGCCCTGGTCGGCGACGAACGCGTGGGCACGCCCGCACCGGTCGACACGTATCGGCCGGATACCTACACGCTCGGCCGTCCCGCAGAGTCCGTGCCGCCGCCCGAGTCCCCGCCGCTGCACCCCCGCAGGGGGGCCGTGCTGCGCCGCTTCCGTCCGCCCGTGCCCGCCCGCCTGCTGTTCTCCGAAGGTCGTCCGGTCCTGCTCGAGTCCACGCGCGCCGCAGGCGCGGTCCACGCCGCCCGCGGCCCCTGGCGCTCCGCCGGCGCATGGTGGACCCCCGAGCCCTGGGCCCTCGAGACCTGGCACGTCGAACTCGAGACGGGCGGCATCTACCAGCTCAGCCGCAGTTCCTCCGGCTGGTGCATGGAGGGCGTGCTCGACTAGGAAGGGGCCGCGGCCCGGCTCCGGTTCACTTGCGCTTCACCATGACGTGCGTCACGCCAGGTCCCGGGACGTGTTCGGCGACCTGATAGCCCAACGCGGCCAGATCGAGTCCGGCGAATAGATTTTCCCCGCGGCCCATCAGCACGGGCGCCACGGCAAGGTGCATCTCGTCGATCAGACGCCGGGCCAAATACTGCCGGACCGTCGACACTCCGCCGCCGATCCGGACGTCCTTTCCGCCCGCAGCCTGTCTCGCACGCTCCAGCGCAACCTCGACTCCATCCGTCACGAAATGAAACGTGGTGCCGCCGGCCAAGACGAGCGGCGCACGGGCATGGTGCGTGAGAACGAACGCCGGGGTGTGATACGGAGGCTCCTCGCCCCACCACCCTCTCCACTGGTCGTCCGGCCAGACGCCGCGGACGGGACCGAACATGTTGCGGCCCAAAATCCAGGCGCCGACGTTTTCGAAGCCACGACGCGCAAACTCGTCGTTGATGTCGGTCGTGCCGTCCTTGCCGCCTTGCATCGCCTGAAACGTGCGCGTGGGAAAGAACCACTGGAACATCGCATCGCCGCCGACACCGAGCGGGTTCTTAAGGTCCTGATCGGGACCGGCGCCGTAGCCGTCGAGAGAGAGACAGAAACACTGAACGCGGAGTTTGGACATGGGGATAGGGATTGATGGGACCATGAACTCAACGAACGACGCGTGAGCCATCGGACATGAGTTCACCGGAATAAATTCGAACTACGGCCACGTTTACAGGAGGAAACTGGGGCCGCGGAGCCTCCGATCTGGATTGCACCCAGTGCCACTTCCGGAGAAAATCCCCCGAGCACGAGGCGCTTATGTGGCGCACATACCTCATCGTCCTGCTCGGCTTGAGCACCTGGGTCGCCGCCCAGTCCGCGGCCCCCCGGGTTGGATTGATCAAGGTCGAGGGCGCCATCGGACCCGCCACCGCCGGCTATGTCTCCCGCGCCGTCGACCGCGCCGGTGACGAGCATTTCGAGTGTCTGGTCATCCAGCTCGACACTCCCGGCGGTCTGCTCGATTCCACAAAGACCATCGTGCAGAAGCTGCTCGCCGCGCGCGTGCCGGTCGTCGTGTACGTCGCCCCCGAGGGGGCCACGGCCGCAAGCGCAGGCTGCTTCATCGCGCTGGCCGCCGACGTCGCCGCCATGGCGCCAGCGACCAGCATCGGCGCCGCACACCCGGTCGAGATTGGCGCCTCGCCCGGCCAGGAGGAATCCAAGGGCGAAACTACCTTCGCAAAGAAACTCGAGAACTACTCCGCCACCTACATCGAGAGCATCGCCGCCAAACGCGGCCGCAATGTCGAGTGGGCACGCTCCGCGGTGAAGGAAAGCGCCGCGCTCACCGCCGACAAGGCCCTCGCCGAAAAAGTCGTCGACCTCGTCGCCCCCAACCTCGATGCGCTGCTCAACCAGCTCGACGGCCGACGCGTCGGCGATCGCACGCTCCACACCCGGGGCGCCGAGATCGTCCCAATCTCGATGACGCTCCGCGAGGCGACCTTCCAGGTGCTCTGGCGTCCCGAGGTGCTCGTCCTGCTCGCCATCATCGCGATCTACGGCCTGATCGGCGAATTGAGCAACCCCGGCACGCTCGTGCCAGGCATCGTCGGCTCCATCGCCCTCGTGCTCGCCCTGTACATGGGCGCCGTGCTTCCCATCAACCTGGCCGGCGTCGCCCTGCTCGCGCTCGCCGCAATTCTGTTCGTGGCCGACGCCTTCGCCCCCACCCATGGCGCGCTCACGGTCGGAGGAGCAGCCGCCCTCCTGCTGGGCTCCCTCATGCTTTTCGACGCGTCCAACCCCGCCTTCCACGTCTCCCTCGCATTCGCCATTCCCGCTGCCGTCATCACCGCCCTGTTCTCTGCCTTCGTTCTCACCGCCGGGCTCCGCGCGCAAAAGCTGCCCGTGCGCGCCGGACGCGAAACGATGATCGGCAGGACCGCTCCCGCCCTCACCCGGATCGATGCCTCCGCAGGAAGCCTCTTCGTCGAGGGCGAACTCTGGCAGGCCGTCAGCAATACCCCCATCGAACCAGGCCAGCCCGCCGTCGTGGTCGGACTGGCCGGCCTCACCCTCGCGGTGAAACCCCAAACAAAGGAACCGCCATGTCCGACTCCACCCTGATGATTCCCCAGCTTCTGTCCTGGCTCATCCCCCTCATTCTCCTGGTCGCCGCCCTGCTGCCCGCCGCCGTGCGCGTGTTGCGCGAATACGAGCGCGGCGTCATCTTCCGTCTCGGCAAACTCCACCGGCTCGGCGCCAAGGGCCCCGGACTCATCTTCCTCATTCCCATCGTCGACCGCATGGTCCGCATGGACCTGCGCGTGGTCACGATCGACGTGTCCAAGCAGGAGGTCATGACCCGCGACAACGTGCCCGTCACCGTCGACGCCGTCGTCTATTTTCGTGTCATCGATCCGGTGGCTGCCGTCGTCAAGGTCGAGAACTTCTGGAAGGCCACCTCCCTGCTCGCCCAGACCACGCTCCGCAGCGTGCTCGGTCAGGCAGACATGGACGAACTGCTCTCCCGCCGCGACAAGATCAACCAGACCCTCCAGGAAATCATCGACCGCCAGACCGACCCCTGGGGCGTCAAGGTCACCGCAGTCGAGGTCCGCGACGTCTCCCTGCCCGACACGATGAAGCGCGCGATGGCCAAACAGGCCGAGGCCGAACGCGAGCGACGCGCCAAGATCGTCAACGCCGAGGGCGAATACCAAGCCGCCGAAAAAATGGTGAAGGCGGCTGAAATGATCCGGATGGAACCCATCGCACTCCAGCTCCGCTATCTGCAAACCATGCGCGAAGTATCCAGCGAGCACAACACGATGACCTTCGTGCCCATCCCCATCGACCTGTTCCGCCCCTTCCTCGAAGACCGCGGCCGGGCCAAATAGCACCGAGCATAAAAGTCAGTATTTTTCACATTTTCGAAATCAGGTCTTGCGAAGTGAGCTTCGAGGCGAGGAACTGCGCGCTGAGCCCTCAGTCTATCGTCACGAATGTTTCGCGCGCAGTATTCCCTCCTCCTCTTCCTCCTTTCCTCCACGCTCTGCCTGGCAACGCAGCTCTCCGAGATTCACCTGAAGAACGGCGACCAGCTCACGGGCGAAATCGTCTCCCAGGACACCCGGCAGGTCGTCGTCAATTCGCCCCTTCTGGGGAAGCTCACGCTACCCCGGGACCAGATCTTGAAAATCGAGGTCTCCAAGGCCCCCGCCCTGACGCCTGCTACGCCCGCTCCGCTTGTGCCCGCCCTTGTCGCGGGCGGCACCACGAGGATCTCCCCCGCGCGGGCGGCCGTCGAACGTATCATGAAGGGCACCACGGGCTCCATGGAGGTCGGTTTCAACCAGCAGTCCGGCCGTTCCGATTCGCTCAACGCCACGGTCCGCGCCGATGCGGAATACAAGCAGGGCATAGACACTTACAACTTGTCCATGCGGTATTATTACGGCCGCTACGACGGATCGGTCCAGGCGGACCAACACGAGTCCAGCTTCCAGTGGCGCCATGAGCTCAAGAGCAAGCGATTCTTCGCCCAGACCAATACGAGTTACAGCGTCGACCACGTTAAGCTCATCAACCTCGACCTGGAGCAGAGCGCCGGCATCGGCCTCAGGGCCCTCAAATCCGAAAAGCAGACGCTCAACGTCGGCTCGGGACTCACCGCCCAGTACCGGCGCGCGTACGGCGAGGGCACAAACACGCTGGCGCTGGGCAACCTGTTCGAAGACTACGGATTCAAGTTCAACGACCGGGTGAACCTGAAGCAGTCGGCCAGCGTCCAATATTCGCCGATCGGGAACCAAAATCTCACGCTCGTGAATGGCCAGCAGGTGGCCGCGAACGATCAGGCCACCAACTACAGTCTCCGTTTCAACGTCGCGCTGCAGAGCAAGCTCACGCACCGCATCACGTTCAATCTCCACTACGACCTCGCGTACGACAACGCGATCTACGACCCCGCGCTCAAGACCGACCAGCGCATCTCCAGCACGATCGGCTACGCATTCTGACCGGCCCCGCACCGATTCCCGACGCGGGGGCGGCCGGCACCCAGTTCAAAACACATCCTCGGGACGAAAGAAGCGCGCGACCTCCACGAGGCCATTCTCAGGGCTGTCCGAGGCGTGCAGGATGTTCACGCGATTGTCGGTGCCGAAATCCCCTCGGATCGTACCCTTCGCCGCCTTGCGCGAGTCCGTGGGTCCGAGCATCTCGCGCACCTTCGCCACCGCATTGTCCCCCTCGAGGGCCATCGCAATCACGGGCGCCGAGGACATGAACTGCTCGAGCGGCGGATAGAAAGGCTGGTGGGCAATGTGCGCGTAGTGCTCCTTGAGCAGCTCCGGCGTGAAGCGGAACATGCGGCACGCCGCGATCCGGAAACCGGTGTTCTCGAAGCGGGCGAGCACCGTGCCGACCAGGTGTTTTTCCAGGGCGTCAGGCTTGAAGATGATCAGGGTCTTTTCCATGGAGCCTCATCCTAGCCGGACTACGCCCCGCCCGATAAAGCCAAATCTTCGTATCCAAAAACGCCGAGACCGGAGCCCGGTGCGGCCGCCCTTCGGTCCTGCACCTGAACTCCGGCCCCGAAACGCACGGGAACGTGCGCCGCTTCAGAGGGCGAACACCTCGCCGGGATTGAAGAAGCGCTTCAGCTCCGCCGCCGCATTCTCCACGCTGTCGGAGGCGTGCACGATGTTCTCCATGATGCTCGTGGCGAAATCGCCGCGCACCGTGCCCTTGGCCGCCTTGCGGTAATCCGTGGGCCCGATCAGGTCGCGCACCTTCGCCACCGCGCCCTCGCCGCGCAGGGCCATGATGATCACCGGGCGCGAGCGCATGAACTGCTCGATCTCCGGATAGAAAGGCTTCTCGGCGAGATGCGCGTAGTGCTCGCGCAGCTTCTCGGACGAGAGCTCGGCCATCTTGCAGCCCACCACGGCGAGACCCGCGGTTTCAAAGCGGTCCAGCACCTTGCCGGCCACGCCTTTCTTGAGGCAGTCGGGTTTGAGGATAATCAGCGTCGTTTCCATAGCGTGAATCGGTCGTACCTAGAAGATGGACACCACGGTCGGGAAGGACGGAACGCCGCGCGCGGCGAGTCATTCGACAGACTGATCCTGATACGCCGGCTCATGACGTCGGCTCCTACCCCGGCCGAGCCGCGCCGGCCCCGGAAAAGCCGAAACCCCTTCCGGCATCGGAAGGGGTTTCGAAATCGGGCGCGTTGTCTGGCCTTACTTGGCCGGAGCCGGAGCCGCGGGGGCCGCAGCCGGAGCAGCCGCGGCCGCAGGCGTGACGTCGAGCAGGTCCACGTCGAAAATCAGGGCGGAGCCCGGGGGGATGCCCTCGGCGCCCGCGTCGCCGTAGGCGAGCTTGGACGGGATGTAGAGGCGGATCTTGCCGCCCTTGTTGATCTTCTGGATGCCCTCGCTCCAGCCGGGGATCACCTTGTCGACCGCGAATTCAACCGGCTGTCCGCGCTGGATGGAGCTGTCGAAGACGGTGCCGTCGAGAAGCTTTCCAACGTAGTTGACCTTCACCGTGTCGGAGGCCTTCGGATACGGACCTTCGCCGGGCTTGAGGACCTGGTAGCAGAGGCCCGACGGCGTCTCCACGACGGACTTGTCCTGCTTGAGCTTCGCGAAAAAGGCGTCGGCCTGGGTCTGATTCTCCGCGCGAAGCTTGTCGAGCCAGGCCTGCTGCTTCTGCTGCATCAGAGACTCGAGGATCGGGAGCACCTTGTCCTCCGGATAGGGCGAGGGCTTGCCGTCCGCAGCCATGACGATGCCGCGCGTGATCGCCGCCACCTCGTCCTTCGAGAAGCTCATGTCCACGAGACCGATCTTCTTGGCCAGCATGTGGCCGTACACTTCGAGCGCCTGGGTCTCCGTGTACGCAGGCGCGGGCGCCGCAGGAGCGGCGGCGGCGGGCTTCGCATCGGCGGCGGGGGCCGGAGCGGGATCCTGCGCAGCGAGTCCGGTGGTCAAACCGAGCGCCGCCGCACAGAGGATGAGCGATGAGGTGAACTTCATGGTGAAAAAGGGAACTAGCGTGTTTGCAGGGAAATGGCGGCATGACACCCCTGCCCTCCGAAGGCAATCCCGTTCCGATCCGCGCCAGTTCGCGATTTCGGGAACTCCCGTCGACTCCCCACTTGTGTCACCCTCCGGTTCGCATTCATTATGCGGAGACATGCATCCGCCCAGCCTCGCGTAGGTTCCCCAAATCCGGCACCCCGTCCCGCCGGCCACCGGCGGCGCGGAACCGGCACGGAAAACGCCGCGAGGCCCCGTCCACGCCGGTGCCCCCGGACGATCGGACGCTCCTCCCGGGCGGCGCCCTCTCCCTCCCAAAACACGATGATCACAGACCATTTCTGGAGCAGCCAGGACGGACAGATCCTGGCCGTGAAGGCCCTCGGCGACCGCGCCCTCGCGCTCACGCTCGCCTTCTGGCCCCGCCACCCGTCTGAGGCGGACTTCATGCGCGCACACCTGGAGCACCTCCGCTTCACGGAACGCAGCGCGCTCGCCCGCATCGGCATCGAGATGGTCGCGGAGGGCGACCTGCGCGTCGACAAGGGCCGCTTCCTGCTCGACGCCGAGGCCTTCCTGTTCGACGAGAGCTTCCCCAACGTCTCCTTCTGGAAGAAACTCCTGCGCCCCGGCACCCCCGTCGGCCGCCTCTACCACGCCCCCGCCTCGGCCAAGCTCTCCACCGCCGAGATCTGGAGCGCGATCACCGAGAATCGC
>JAJXYI010000553.1 GCA_021780625.1 bacterium
GACCGACGTGGAGTCGTTCTCCGTGCTCGAGCCCATCGCCGATGGCTTCCGGAACTACCAGAAGGGCCACTACGAGCTCCCTCCCGAGGCTCTGCTCGTCGACAAGGCCCAGCTGCTCACGCTCACCGCGCCCGAAATGACGGTCCTGGTCGGCGGTCTGCGCATGCTCAAGACCAACACCGGCGGCACGAAGCACGGCGTCTTCACGAAGCGTCCCGAAGCGCTGACGAACGACTTCTTCGTCAACCTGCTCGACATGCGCACCGAGTGGACGCCTGCCTCGCCCGAGGCCGAGGTCTTCGAAGGCCGCGACCGCAAGACGGGCAAGGTCCGCTGGACGGGCACCCGCGTGGATCTCGTCTTTGGCTCGAACTCCCAGCTCCGCGCGCTCGCGGAGGTGTATGCGAGCGCCGATTCAGGCGCGAAGTTCGTGCGCGATTTCGTGGATGCCTGGGACAAGGTGATGAATCTCGACCGCTTCGACCTGCGCTGATCGTAGTCGCGGCCCGCCAGGCGCCCGGACCGTCCCTCGAGGCGGGCAGGCGCCTGGCAGGGTGCCTCTCAATGTATCTGCTTTGTGGCTGGGACCAGTGCGGCCTCCGCCCAATGCTTCGGGGTATTCGAAAGGATGAGACAAGATCAGCCGTTCGGGAGGTTGTCGGGGTGGCCGGCCTCCACCTGGATGGTCGGAGCGAGCTCCTAGGGGGGCCGCGGTTTCGGCGGGCTGGATCTGGGGTTCGGTCCGCCGAACCCGGCGGAATTTGTCTACCTTCCGCCGGTGAAGCCACTCAACGCCATCCTCGCGAGGGGATGGCGTTGATTGTTAAAGCCGCAATTGAACCACAGAGCCACGGAGCCCACAGAGCCTGACATCAAAGCGAAGGTCGGAATATGAATTCACCCCGGCGGTGAAAAGTTTGGATACATGACTTCCCCGTAATCGCCTGCCTCCCTCTTCTCTGGTCTGTGGATCAAGACCCACGGCGTCCTTTAGGTGGATGCGTCCAAACTCGTGGCGGGCGGGCCGCAGGCTTTTGCCTCCGTCGTCCTCCGATCGGCCGGGGAAAAATCATCCGATCGGGCGATTGCGCGGAAAATCTCGCGCATGAGAGCGTTGCCTTCGATGCCAACCCCCATCCTGCGCCCGAGGCCTCTGTCTACAAACGTATGCGCCCGCGCCAGGCGATGCCTCGTCGTCCTGGTCGCCGCGATGATCGTTGCGACCGCCACGGCGGCCTCGCCTGCGGGGCAGGCGGTGGCGCGGTCGGATCAACCCGCGGCGCGCGAGGCTCGTATCAGCTGGTGGCGGAAGGACCGCTTCGGCATTTTTGTCCACTGGGGGTTGTACTCGATCCTGGGGCGGGGGGAGTGGGCCCAGTGGAACGAACAGATCCCGGTCGAGACCTACGCAAAGCTGGCCGATCGCTTTGATCCGAAGCATTTCGACGCCAACGCGTGGGCGAGCCTCTTCAAGGCGGCCGGCGCCCGCTACGTCGTGCTGACGAGCCGGCACCACGACGGCTTTGCGTTGTTCTCCGATCCGGGCAATCCGTTCACGAGCGTGAGCACCGCGGCCCACAGGGATTTCGTCGCCGCCTACGTCGCCGCGATGAGGAAGGCCAACCTCCGCGTGGGGCTGTACTATTCGCCCCTGGATTGGAGATTTCCGGGCTATATCGCCCCCGGAATCTATCGGGCGAGCGCCGATGCGATGCGTACGCAGTACCACCGCCAGCTTCGCGAATTGTTAACGAACTACGGGCACATCGACATCCTGTGGTTCGACGGAGGCGAGGCCGACTGGCTGAGCTTTGGCGGCGACTGGAAGGGACCGCAGTGGGTGAAGCGGAAATACGGCCAGCATTACGAGGGCGGCTTCCACTGGGGTAGTCGGAAAATGTATACGATGCTTCGCCGCCTGCAGCCCGACGTCGTGATCAACGGTCGCTCCGACATGCCCGAGGATTTTCACTCACGCGAAGGGGATGGCGCCCTGGGCGACTTCGATGCCTCGCATCCATGGGAACTGTGCACGACGATCGTCGATGGTCCATGGGGCTGGATGCCGGGTGTGCCGATCAAGTCGCTGCACCATCTCGTTCGAATGCTCGTCCAGACTGCGGGACGGGATGGCAATTTTCTGCTCAATGTCGGTCCGCGTCCCGACGGTGAGATCGATCCTGCCCAGGCCGACCGGCTGCGGGAACTGGGCGGGTGGCTCAAGCGCAACGGGGCAAGCATCTACGGCACCCGCGGAGGGCCCTATCTGCCCGGTGCCTATGGTGTGACGACTTATGCCGGGCGGAAAATCTTCGTGCACCTGCTTGCGGCCTCCGATGGCGCGATAAACCTTCCCCCGATTCCGGCCAGGATCGAACAGGGATCGCTCCTGGACGGTTCGCCGATAGTCTGGACCCAGACGCCAGAGGGCATCGAACTTCGCGTGGATCCGTCGCATTGGGACTCCATCGACACAATCGTCGTACTGGACCTCGACCGGGATGCCTCTTCGATAACGCCCGTGGCCGTCAAATAATTCCCCGGTATCCTCCAGCGACGCCGGCTCGGGAGCACGGCCGTGCCGGACCGCGAAAGCCGAGCCGACGCTAATCCAGGTGGAGCAGCTTTTCCTTCACCGCCAAGGTCACTGCGGCGGTGCGGTCGCTCGCCCGGAGTTTGTTTAGGATACTGGCCACGTGGGTTTTGACCGTGGCCTCAGTGATTCGGAGACTGTCCGCGATCTCCTTGTTTCGCAGTCCCTTAGCCACGAGTCGGAGGACCTCGATCTCCCGTTCGGAAAGACGGGACTGCACCATCGAGGTGAGGCGCACCGCGATCTCGGGCGGCACGAACCGTTCGCCCGCATAGACCGTTCGGACCGCTGTCAGGAATTGTTCGAGGGGCATGCCTTTCTGCACGTAGCCGTCCGCGCCCGCCTGGATCGCACGGCTGACGTCCGAACCGGATGCATAGTTGCTCAAGATGAGAATCTTGGCATCGCGCGACTCATTCCGGATCTTGCCGACCAATTCGAGCCCGTCGATCTTGGGCATGCGCAGGTCGAGGATCACCACGTCCGGCTTGAACTTATGGAACGCGTCCATCGCCTCCTCGCCGTCCTCGACCTCGGCCACGACCTCCATGTCTGGCTGGAGGCGGGTCACCGTGAGAATTCCCATTCTCACCAGGACGTGGTCGTCGACCAAAAGGATGCGTATCTTGCTCATGAGGGGTCAGTGTTGTAGGTTAACGGTAGGGGGATGTTGATGCACGTGGATTCTGGTTTGAGTCCGGCAGGATCGTAATGCTCCGATGCGCGAGCTCGTAATGGGAGGGGAGCACTGGAGGTAGCGTCGACATTTTGGTCAGACCGGGTTCTGGCGTTCGACAGGCAGGGAGATCGCGACGACCGTGCCATGGCCTGGCGTGCTTTCTATCGTCAGGCGCGCATCGATCTTCTTTGCCCGGCGGCGCAGGCTCCGGAGCCCGAAATGCCCTTCGTCGACGAGCAGCGTCTTCGGTGAGAATCCGCAGCCATTGTCGGTGATCGTGATTTCGACTCCCTCGCCCCTGTAGTTGAGGACGATCGTTATCGTGGTTGCCTTCGCGTGTTTGAGGGCATTGGTGACCGCCTCCTGAACGATGCGCAGCACGTGGTGGTCCGTTTCGGGCGGCAGTTTGACGGGGGTGCCGACGACCTTCACCTCCATGCCGATCCGGTTCGGATTGATCCAATCGGCGAGCCGTTTCAGCGCCGTGCCCAGGTCCGTGCCTGCCAAGGCCGGAGAATTCAGGTCCCAGATCGCGTGCCGGATCTCGGCGTGGCTGAACGCAACCATGTTCTTGGCCACCTTGATCGTGTCGCGAACATCCTGCGGACAAACGGGGCTCTGCAGGGCTCCGTCGAGTTGCAGCATCAGTCCGGTCATTCCCTGTTCCAGGCTGTCGTGGATTTCTCCGGCCAGGCGCTGGCGTTCCGACAGGGTCGCCGAGAGTTTCGTTTCCTGCTGAAGCTTGCTCATCGCCTCGTTGAGCTGCTGGGTGCGTTGACGCACGCGGCGCTGCAATATGCGTGCCCACGCCAGGACGACCACGAGGATCCCGATGAGGATTCCGAGGCCGTAGAGCGCGTGGCGCAATACGAGCCAGGGCGGTCCATGGATAAAGACGATGTCCGCCGGCGAATTCACCACGAACAGACTCGCATGGTCTCGAACGTTGAAAAACGCGGGCACGAGGTCTGTGCCGCCGGGTTCGCGAAATACGATTCCGGTCAATCTCACCCGGCTCCCATTGCTCAGGTTCTGCAGGGCTTTGGTTTGCGACGGACACCAAACGTAGAACCGCTGGTGTTGGCTTTCCATCTCGAAGGTCATTCCGTTCTCAACCTTGCCGCCGCTGATCACGTCGGCCTCGAGCGTGACCAGGCGCAGGCCGATCGATCCGTTCAACGCGGCTGCCGCATCGGCCTGAACGGGTGCGGGACGTCCGCCGGTACCGATCCTCTTGAGTGTCGCGTACAGCAGGTTTGGGACTCCCGTCGAATCGACGGAGGGAAATCCTATGGCATCGACTCGGTCCCCGCTCACGAGTTGTCCGGGTCGACCGGAGGTGAGAACCCGAACGGAGCCGGTTCCGTCTTCGATGATCGAAAGCCGGTCGTGTGTGAAGGTGACCGTCCCCTCAATCCTGATTCGATGGGACGGGTCGTTGAGGTCGCCCGTGTTCGAGAGTTGCGAAATGGCCGTCCGGGGAGGCGACCCGGAGAACGATTCATCCCTGACTTGCTCGATGAAGTCGGGGCCCGGCACCAGCAGCGTCATGTTCGAGATTTGCTGATACGAGGCCACGCCCTGCACGTGGACGGTGTGATCGATGAGTTGCTCCCACCTTTCGTGGTTCATGCCAGTGGCATGGATGGTCACGTAGCTGCCCGAGGTGCGAAGGACGGCCGTATCACCCTGGCCTGCGGCATAGACGATCCCGCGGACGTCGATCCATTCTCCCTGGCCCCGTTCGGGCTCGGAGAGTTCCTCGGGATAGTGGACGGGGCGTGGCATGATGCCCCTGCCGAGCGGGACGACCTTCGTGGCGATTGGGCGGGTGTAATTTCCCGAGACGATGGGATCGCAGTACACCTCGACGTAGGTTCCGGGTTTGAGCAGCTTCTGATCGGACTCATTGTTCAACTCGATGAACGCACCCGCAGTTTGGTCCTGGACGGAGAAATAGTTGGTCCAGTTGATCATCTGATTGCACGTGATGACGCCCCTCACGAGGTAGTGGTTGGGCGGGGCGGTCCTCGAATTGGGGAGGACCGAGCGAATGTCCAGAAGCGGACGATCGAGGGTGTAATTTCCGTCGGGAGCGGGCTTGGACGGAGTTCGAATGAAGGCGTGGCTTATCTCGAGCCCGGACGGCGTGCGGCGCAAGAATCCGAACACGTGCAGCATGTCGCCCTCATGCACCGAGGTGTCCTGCAGGGTGTGCACGGTGATCGTGCTGTATTTGCGCGCCAACTTCAGCCACTGGGCGTCTCGGCTCCCCGGGATGTAATGGGCCTCGGTGGTGCAATACGGACTGTTCTTCCGCCACTGGATGCTCAGCTGGTTGCCTCCCACGTTGAGGAGGTCGACAAAGGGAGCGCCCGGCGAGAGTGAGGCCCGAATCATCAAGCCGGCTTTGGCCCAGCGTTGGTGCATTGTCGGCGGCTCCAGGCGCGCGATCAGTTCGCAGTTTCCGCGGGTCGAGTTGGATACGAAATAGAAATTGTCGTCGGAGTCCCAGATGTCGTAGCCCGTGCCGCTGATTTCCAGCCCACCGTTCTTCAGTTGGAATTGTCCCGAATTGTGCGTGCTCCCAACCGAGGTGCCGACGTACGGCCGGCGGAGTCCGCTGATGTGGTCGAAACGTGCGATGGTCGGTTCGGGGCCAAAGGACGACACAGCCATGCCGACGACCACAGAGTCCTGCATTGGGACGTCGATCTCTCCGCCAAATGGCTTCCAGTGACTTCCGTCCGACGAGTAATACGCGTGGAAGCTTCCCTCGTCCTGCAGGACCAAGGTCCGGGGCGAGGGATGGGCGACGACCTTCCCCTGGATGCGGATGGGCACTCCCTGGTCGTCGACGGAGGTGAGCGATGGAAGGACGCTGATTGCCGTGGGAGGAAGGAGGTCCCAGCTGTGCGAGGGGGCTTCGATCGTGAGGTGATCGAGCGTGGGAATCAGGAGTGTTCCGGGAACGGTGTCGCCTTCCGGATCGAAGGCCGTTTCGCAGATTCCCTGCAGCCGCAGGACGAACCCGTTGTACCCGACCGGATTTTTCCCGCGCCACTGTTGTACGTGGGCGAGAAGGGAGCCGTCTCCGTCCACCAGTTGAATATCAAGGCCGCCCTTTGAGGCAGTGATGGTTTTGACTTCAGCCTTCACCTCGGACCATCTGAAGTTGTCTTGTGGCCGCATCGGCCTGCCGGCCCGGATTTGCAGTGGCCGCGGAATTGTCCCGCTGCCCACGACGACGATCGTAGGAAACTCCACCACAAAGCGGGACCAGTGCTGGCTTGTGGGTTGGAGCGCCGCCAGGCTTGAGGTGACCGACTGTCTCCAGCGCTGTAGCAGGACGCCATGAGCCGGTGGCTTCGTCGCGACGAGGTCGGAAGGGACGCGGCCCGAATACGGCGTCAGGTACTCCGAATCGATGCGGGTGCGT
The DNA here is from genome assembly GCA_021780625.1 of bacterium. The sequence continues at coordinate 6,712 of JAJXYI010000553.1, forward strand.
GCGATCGATCGACTCTCCCACGCGACATCGAGGAAGTCGGTGCCGCCGGACTGGTCATGCAGCGCTTCGATGTAATAGCGCCGTCCCTTTTGAAGCGTGATGGGGTCGGAATGCTGCGAGCGGAAGCGCGACCAGTCACCGGGGTCTGTCCAGGAGGGGACGCTGGCGATCCGCTTCGCACCCTCCCGCGAGTCGTCCGGACTCAGCCACAATTCGGACGCGTCGTCGCTGCTCAGCCAGAACTGATACGAACCGGACTCAGGGGGCGTGAGGTAACCTTGGAGTCGTTCGACATAGTTGATCTGGCCCGTGGGCCTTTGCCGCATCGAGGGGGAAAACTCGGTGCGAGCGCCTTCGAAGGGGAAGTCCTGCATGCCAGGGATGTCCGGGTAAACCGAGGGCGACACCAGCTTCACGCGTTGTCCTGGCTGCAGCCCCGACAAGTCCGCATGGCACATGAATGCGACGGCGTGATCGCCATCCTGGAGAACCAGGAGGCCGCGACGGTGCGAGACGAAGGTCACCGTGCCCTCCACCGACACGCTTCGCTCATGATGCAAGTCCCAGACTGTCGTCGTGCCGAGTGCGCCAAGCGACGCGATGGCTGGCGTGGAGGCGATCTCGGTCTGCTGGTCGGCACGGATCGGCTGGGCAATGCCGGCAAGCAGGATTCCGACGACCGTAGAAATCGCGATGCGCCTCCAGCGCCCATGATTTTGATTTAAATTATACCAGCGCATGCGGTTGCGGAAATTGAATGGCCTGGGGCGGCCGAGGGGTGGCGTGTTCGAGAAGGAAGAGCGCAGGACTCAGGCTAAAGCAAGACTGCTTGGCGGGCTGGACTCCAACCCGCGCAGGACGAGGAACAAGCAGTGTGCCCGCGCAGGGGTGAGGCAGTCGCGCTTTCTTGAAATGCAAGTCTTCACTTGCTCGCGGTGTGATCTGTAATAATTAATAATCAATAGCTTATCGATTATGTGGATGTGACTCAGGGCCGATGAACCGGCGGTCTGCGCAGGATGGGAAGACTGTATTTTTGCGTGGTTTGGCGATCATCCGAAAGAATGAGATCGATTCAATCCAGCAGGGGCTTGTCTGGAGAGATGAGAAGAGTATCTGTCCAAATCGCAACAGAGATTTATCGTTACATCAACCCCTTCCCCCGTCTCCCCGCCCAATCCCCCCCCTGAAAAAGGGCCGACCTGCGGCGGGCCGATATCCTTTCCGAGAACCTCAGGCTTCCCACCTGATGTCCTCTGCCGTCCCCCAACCAAATCGAACTATCGACCTAACCCACAATGGATATACACAAGACACAGAGATACCTGCTCGCGTCGCTATTTGCGCTGGCAGTCGGCTCATCCCTTGGATGGAGCCAGTCCGTTACCCCCAAGGACTCCAAGACAGATGATTCGCTGAACTCGTCGTCTGACGATCAGACGATCACCCTCGATCCCTTCACCGTCACTTCCGATACGGAAGGGTACCAAGCTGTCGACACCTTGGGTGGTGCCCGAGTGAGGACGAGTCTCAAAGACACGCCTTCTTCACTTTCGGTGATCACTCCCCAGTTGCTGAAAGACTTGGGTGCCACGGACGCCCAGGACTTGCTTATTTATACCAACGATACCCAGGTTTCTGGTTTGATGGGCAATTTTTCGGGTCTCGCTCAGCGCGGACAGGGTATTTCGACCTCAGCGCCTGCGGAAAATCAGCGCTTGGTGAATCCGGATAACGTAACCCGGGCACGCGGTCTGACCGCGATGGACAACACCCGTAATTACTTCCTGAGCAGCATCCCCTGGGATGGTTATAATATCGACCGCGTCGACATTTCCCGCGGTCCGAATTCGTTCCTGTTCGGCGTTGGCAGCCCCTCGGGCATTGCCAATGTGTCGACCAATAATGCGATATTCGCCGACAAGGGAGATCTCGAACTCCGGGTCGGAAGCTTCGGTTCCACACGCGAATCCCTCGACTATAACAAAGTCATCATCGCTGGGGAATTGGCCGCGCGTATGGACCTGGTGAACGATAACGAGCTATTCCAGCAGGATCCCGCGTTCAATCATAGCCAGCGGGCGTACGGCGCCGTGCGTTTTGATCCGAAGCTGTTCAATACCGATTCGAGCCACATGAAGATTCTGGGGAGCTTCGAAAGCGGTACGGTCACGTCGAACAATCCACGCATGCTCCCGCCTCTGGATTACGTTACCGGTTACCTGACTTCGACGGATTCGCGGACCAGCAGCACGGGTTACAATCCGTGGACCTACCATCAGGTTAAAACCTCCACCGATCCTACTGCAAGCCCATGGACTGCCAATGGCTCGATCGGCAACGAGAACCAGTGGGGAAATGGTGCCAGTTACAGCTGGGACGCGACCACGAGGACTCTGATGGGCGCAGGGCAGGGCGGTTATTCAGCCCCCACCACGGCCAACTACGGCAATCCGAATAGCAATACTTACCACGTTCACACGGTTGGATATAACTCCTATGCCGGCATCGTCAATTCTCAGGATCCCACTCAGTTCGTAGGCGCTTATGCCGGGACCGTCACCTATCTTGATAAGACGCTGTCCGATCCGTCAGTATTTGATTTCTACAACAAGCTGATCGACGGCAATAACAAGCGCGAATGGCAGAACTGGAAGGCTTTTGACCTGAGCGTGGAAGAGAGCCTATTCAACAGCCGGCTGGTCGTTCAGGCGGCGGTTGATCACCAGGACTATCGCAGCGGGCAGGAAGGCGTTTTGAACTCCCGCACGCCGCTGATCATGCTTAACCTCGACAGCTATTTGCTGACCTATCCGAGCTACCTCCCAGAAGCTCAGACCAACCCGAATGTGGGTCGGCCGGAAGTGTTTGGCGGCTATGGAAACGGCAGCAAGCATGAGTCCATCCGCAATAACTATCAGGTGACGGCAGTCTACGACCTGAACTTCAAGCGCGATTTCGCCATGAATGGCCCCC
>JAJXYI010000490.1 GCA_021780625.1 bacterium
CCTCGGTTTTCCGGGTGCTGGGGTCGAAGGGGATGAACTCGGTCTGCTCGTATCCGGCGAGGTCGACCTTGCGGTCGCGGGCCTTGTGGATGAAGGCGAGATCGATGGGGTCCTTGTTGGCCTCGAGACTGGCGAGGGTGCCCCAGCGGTAGAGATCGTCCTCGGCGAAGCCGGCGCCGAGGTGGGCTTCGGTGAGCGAGAGCTGATTGACCGTGATGGTGCCGGTCTTGTCGGCGCAGAGGGTGGTCATCGACGCGACGTCCTCGGAGGCGTTGAGGCGGGTGACGAGGATGCCCTTCTTGGAGAGTTCCTGGGAACCGATGGCCATACTCACCGTGAACATCGCGGGCAGGGCGACGGGGACGGCGGAGACGAGGAGGATGAGGATGACGGGCAGGAGATGGAGCAGGGAGGCGCCGCGGAAGTAGGAGACGGCGGCGGTGATCGCGAGCGAGCCGACCACGATGATCATGAGAAACTTCACGACCTTTCCGATGATCTCCTCGATATTGAGGCGGGGCTTGGCGAAGGAAACGAGCTCGGTGGTTTTGCCGAAGAAGGTGTCGCGCCCGACGAAGCCGACGATGCCGTTGCACTCGCCGTTCTTGATGACGGAGCCGGAGAACAGCACGTCGCCGGCGGCCTTTTGGGAAAGGTGGGATTCGCCGGTGAGGGCGGACTGATCGACGCCGATGCTGCCGGAGACGATCTTGACGTCGGCGGGGACGAAGTCACCAGCGCGCAGGCGGACGATATCGCCGACGGTGAGTTCGCGGGCTGGGACGACGCCCCAGGCGCCGTCGCGCAGGGTGCGGGTCTTGATGGCGAGCTTGCGTTTGAGGGCCTCGACGACCTCGTTGGAGCGCTTCTGTTGGAAGAAGCTGAGGATGGCGTTGAGGAGGAGCAGGGCGGCGATGAGGCCGGCGCTCAGATAGTGGTGGAGGAGGACGGAGAGGACGACAGTGGCCTCGAGCATCCAGGACGTGAGCCCCCAGAACTTCTTGAGAAAGAGGAGGACGGCGGACGGTTTTTCCTCTGCGATCTCGTTAAAACCGAAGCGCTGGTGGCGGGCGTCGACGTCGGCCGAGACGAGACCTGAGTCGAGCTGGGTGACGAGTCGCTTGACGATATCGGCGACGGCCTGCTGCTCGAACTCCTGCTTGGAGACGGGCACGACGGAGGCGGAGGGATCTGGCGGCATTCCCGTTTGATTCGCTGTGACGACGACATCCGTTGGAGATTTGGCCCCTGATCTTTCCGCGGTCTCTTGCATTAGTGGAACGAACCGCCTCCTGGCGGCAAACGACGCCCACGGCATGAAACCGTGTTTGGTACGACGAGGGGCATAGTGCGTTGCGCACGCGGACCGCTAAACCCAGTAGCGGCACCGAACCCTTCGATTCCAAGCGTCTGCATCATTAAAAAGGAACCGAGAAAAGATCATGAAGCAAATCGCGGTGCACGCCAAAACTGTGCGCAAGGGCATCGAATGCCCATTGGATTTTCGAAAGGCCCCGCCTGTCAGGCACATGAGGGTGAAAATAGGCGCGGGGCCCTTGTCATTATCTTTTGGGTACGCGCGTGCCGGAGGGGGGCGGCCGGGGAGCGGCGCTCAGGCGGGGCGCCTGCGCTCGTTTTCCTGGTACCAGTGGAAAAACGCCCAGGCGAAGGTGAGGAACCCGACGAACATGGTTGAGAAGACCATGACAGCACCGCCCAGGATCTGGTCGTTCAGGGGGCTGAGGGCGGGGATGATGCGCGGGGCGTATTCGTAAGTGGGGTAAAGGATATCGCGCGAGAAAGTCATGTACGCGGCGACCGGTTGCATGGCGAGCATGACGCCGACCTGGTAAAGCATCTGCAGGGAATAGCGCAGGTGCGGGAAATCCTCGGAGGAGCTCAGGATGGGCCACCAGTAGAACAGGGCTGAACCGAAGAACATCAGGTGTTCGAAGACATGGATCACCTTGTCCCGGAGCGCGGCGTTGTAGAGGACGGGCGCGTGCCAGGCGGTCATGGTCGCGGCGAAAATGAAGCCGCAGATGATCGGGTGGGTGAGGAAGCGGAGGATCGGCCGCAGGAAGCGGCGAGAGGTGATCGGGCGGATGAGCCAGGGAGGGATGCCGATGAGAAAGAGCGCGGCGGAGGGATAGACGAGGATCACGTGCTGCAGCATGTGGGCGCTCAGCAGGAGACTCTCGCTGATCTGGTCGAAGGGCGATCCGACGGCCAGGTAGAAGATGACGAGCGAGGAATAGAACGCGAAGGCGCGGCGGCGGGGAAAGGGCTCGGTTGTGAACCAGTCGCGAAGCGGGCCGGTGAGCACCGCGTACGCCCAGCACAGAAGGACCATGCCTCCGATGAGGAAGGGTTCGTTATGCCAGTGGCGCCAGTCGATCATGAGGGAAAGAAGCGAGAAGCGGGGAGCGAGGAGAGGGAAGGAATCCCGCCCATCCGGGGGGCGTGGGTGAAGGTTTCTCCGCCAATCATGAAATCACAACGGATGACGGGGCGGGCAAAAAGCAAGCAGCCCGGACTTTTGAGGTCCGGGCTGCGGCGGGTTGGTGTTGGTCGGGGGGGAATCAGGCGATTCGCGAGATGGCGTCGAGTTGCGCGGGGGCGGTGATCGAGGCGTGGGAGGTCAGCGGGATGCTATCCTTGGAGCCGAAGACCTTCAGAAGGATCGTGACGGTGCCTCCCGCGAGGCTCAGTCCTGTCAAAAACAGGATTGTGCAGAACAGGCGGTCCCAGCGCAGATGCATGAAGATGAAGATCACCAGTGCGAACTTGATGATCGAAAACACGACGAGCATCGCGATGCGCACCGGATCGATGATCGGCATGAACAGCACGGCGATTTCCAGGGCGGTGATGATGCCGAGGACGACCGCGATGATGACGAACAGCTTCTGCCGTTTATGGGCCTCATGGGAGTCGCCGTCGGCCGCGTGGACGTTGGAGGGGGAGCTCATGGGCTAGCGGATGAATTCGAGGAGATAGACGACGGTGAAGATCACGATCCAGACGATGTCGACGAAATGCCAATACAGGCCCATGGACTCGATATCGATGGCGTCGGCCTTCGAGAAGCGGTCCGAGAACGAGTAGATGAGCATGGACGTCAGCCAGATCACGCCGATGAGCACGTGGATGCCGTGGGTGCCTGTGAGCGTGAAGAAGGTGGTGCCGAAGATCGACCCGGTGATGGTCATGCCGTGTTCATAAACGAAGTTGTGGAACTCGTAGAACTGGCAGCCCAGGAAGATGAGGCCGAAGAGGATGGTGGTGGCGAGGGACCAGCGCATGGCGACGATGCGGCCGCGCTGGATGAAGTTCACGGCGAGCGCCATCATCAGCGAGGACATCAGGAGCACGAAGGTGGAGCCCGAGGTGAGCCACAGATTGAAGACCTTCGTGGGGTCGATGTTATCGGGCGCCGGGTTGAGGCGGTAGATGAGGTGCGTCGAGATGAGGCAGCCGAAGAACATGCAGTCCGAGGCAAGGAAAGCCCACAGGAGGAGCTTCTTGTTCGGGATGCCCGTCGCGGTGCTCGGGTCGAGGTGCGAGTCTGCGGTCACGGCGGTGGAGTGGTTGCTCATGATTCGAGTTCCTCCTTGGAGAGATGGAGGTGGTAGCCCTCGTTGCCTTCGAGCGCCCACAGGTAGATGCCGACCAGGGCGATCGCGAGGCCGATGATTGCGACGACGAGCTTGTGGCCGAAGGGAACGGCCGCCACGCCCAGTCCGCCGACCAGCAGGCCGACGCAGGTGAGGAAGGGGTAATAGGAGGGGAAGGGCATGTGGATGCCGCCGTGGGCGGATTCTTCGGCGCCGTGTTGGGCGCGTTCGCGGGCGACCTCCTCCTGATGGTGCTTCTCGTACCACCAGGTGTCGCGGTCATGCACGGCGGGGGTGACAGGGAAATTGTATTCGGGGATGGGCGCGGTGAGGGACCATTCGAGCGTGCGGGCGTCCCAGGGATCGCGTCCGGCCTTGGGGCCCTTGCGGGCGGCGTAGAAGAGGTGGCCGAGGTAGATTGCGACGCCGATGGCGAGGATATAGGCGCCGATGGAGGAGATGAGATTGGGGGTGTTCCAGCCCATGTTGGCGTCGTAGGTGAAGGTGCGCCGGGGCATGCCGTCGAGCCCGAGGAAGTGCATCGGGAAGAACGTGGTGTTGAAGCCGACGAAGATGACCCAGAAGGAGATCTTGCCCCAGAGTTCGCTGGTGATGCGGCCGAAGATGAGGGGGAACCAGTAGACGATGGCGGCGAGCAGGGAGAACAGGGAGCCGCCGATGAGCACGTAGTGGAAATGCGCGATGACGAAGTAGCTATCGTGCTGCTGGGCGTCGGCGGGGGCGGCGGAGTGCATGACGCCGGAGAAGCCGCCGATCATGAACATCCAGATGAAGCCGAGAGCGAAGAGCATGGGGGTGCGCATGCGCAGGTGGCCGTCCCACATGGTGCCGATCCAGTTGAATATCTTCACGCCGGTGGGCACGGAGATGATCATGGTGGACAGGGCGAAGGCGCTGGTGGCCATGGTGCCGAGGCCGGTGGTGAACATGTGATGGCTCCAGACGCCGAAGCCGATGAAACCGATGAACACGCCGGAGAAGACGACGACGGGGTAGCCGAAGAGGGGCTTGCGGGCGAAGGTGGGGATGATTTCGGACACGACGCCCATGGCGGGCAGGATGAGGATGTAGACTTCGGGGTGGCCGAAGACCCAGAACAGATGCTGCCAGAGGATGGGCATGCCGCCCTTGGCGACGTTGAAGAAGTTGGTGCCGAAAAGGCGGTCCATCATCAGCTCGACCAGGGCGATCGTGATGGCGGGGAAGGCGAGCACGATGAGGAATGAGGTGACGAGGGTCATCCAGGTGAACACGGGCAGGCGCATCATCTTCATGCCGGGGGCGCGCATGTTGATAATGGTGACGATGAAGTTCAGGGAGGCGGCGACGGAGGCGACGCCGAGGATCTGGAGGCCCATGACCCAGAGATCGATGGGGGAGCCGGGATTGAACTCGCGGGAGGTGAGGGGCGAGTAACCGAACCAGCCGCCAGCGGGGGCGCCGGCCTTGAGGAACCAGCCGATGTTGAGGATGATGGCGCCTGCGACGAAGGCCCACAGCGAGAAGGCGTTGAGCCGCGGGAAGGCGACGTCGCGTGCTCCGATCTGCAGCGGCATGATGAAGTTGAACAGCGCCGACGACAGGGGCATGACGGCGAGGAAGATCATCGTCGTGCCGTGCATCGTGAACAGCATGTTGTACTCGTGCGCCGTGAGCAGGGTATTGTTGGGGACGGCGAGCTGGGTGCGGATGAGGAGGGCCTCGATGCCGCCGACCAGGAGGAAGCAGAGGGCGAAGAGCCCGTACATGATTCCGATGCGTTTATGGTCGACGGTGGTGAGCCAGCTCACGAGACCGGTTTTGGCCTTGGGGCGCCAGAGGCGGGGGGCCGGGGCGGCGGGATAAAGTGCCGCTGAGGGCGGATGGGCAGTATCGTCCATGCGAGGAGTGCCGATGAGGCGAGAGAGGTGGTTAGGGAAGGGTTGCGGAGGAGGCGCTCACTTCAGGCTCTGGAGGTAGGCCACGAGGGCGGCGACCTCGCCGGGCTTGAAGGTGATGTGATTGGCGAGGTACCCGGATTCGTACATCACGTTGCCGGGTTTCACGCGGTCGGGGTGGCTGATCCAGCGCGCGAGTTCGTCGGGCGTGTTTTCGAGCACGCCGCCTGCGATGGTGGTGCGGGCGCCGACGTGGGTGAGGTCGGGGCCGGTGACGCCGATGCCCTCGTGACCGCGGATCGTGTGACAGGCGAAGCAGGTCTTTTCCTGGAACAGCTTGCGGCCCTTGGCGATGAGGGCGGGATCCTCATTGGGGTTGGGGTGCTGCTGGGCGCGCCACAGATCGAGCGTGGAGGTCGGCGAGGTGGCCATCCACTTGTCGCTGAATCCGAATTGGTTTCGCTTGAAGGAGGTGAAGACGGTCTTGGGCGCGACGGTGGGCTCGGGGCCGGTGACGGTGCGCGCGGGCTTCATCTGATTGGCGAGCCAGGCGTTGAATTCCTTCTGGTCGAGGGCGATCACGCGGAAGCGCATGACGGCGTGCGACAGGCCGCAGTACTGGGCGCACTGGCCGAAGTAATAGCCGGGCTTATCGGCCTGCAGCCAGAGGTGGTTGGCGCGATTGGGGATCATGTCCACCTTGCCGGCGAGCTTGGGCACCCAGAAGCTGTGGATGACGTCGGCGCTGCGCAGCTCGATGTGGACGGGGCGTCCGACGGGGATGACGAGCTCGTTGGCGACGGCGAGGGGGGCCTCGCCGCCGTACTTGAGCTTCACCATCTCCTGGGGGTATTCAAATTTCCACCACCATTGGGAGCCCGTGGCGTCGATCTTCAGCTCGGTGGCACGCTCCTTGGCGGGCACGTCGTAGGTGTACCAGATGTCCTTGATCGTCGGGATGGCGATGAACACCAGGGCGACGAGGGAGAGGATCACGAGGCCCAGCTCGACGACGGGGTTGCCATGGCTTTGGGCGGGCGGCTTGCCCTCCTCGTCGTGTCTGGACCGGGACCTGAAGCGAATCATCGCATAGGCCAGGGCTCCGCCGACGAGCACGAAGATCGTGAGCGTGACGTAGCACGTCGTGTAGAACAGATTGAGTTGCGCGCGAGCGACAGGACCGTCGACATGGACGATCGACTGCGGGCCGTCGAGCCAGCTTGAGCAGCCCGACAGGCCTGCACAGGCGAGGGCTAGCAACAGGGCAGAGCCAAGTCGCCTCGACCTGCGGATAAAATCGCGCGATGACGAGTTGAAGGGAAACAACATGGTGGGACTGAACAACGCAAAGAAGCTCGGGGATGAGCCGCGGGCGCTGCGTGGTGCGCCAGCAATGTGCAGCAAAAGCCATGAGGAAAATTACAGAACGCAAGTCGTCCCAGCAAAAAATGCGGCATGTTTTTTCGGAGGGGAGGGCGAAAAAAAGAGTCCGGACCATTTGCGCCGCGGGAGAAGGCTCTCAACGTACGGGAATCCCACGTTATGAATACCAAATCGCTCACAGTTGTTTCGCTTCTCTGTGCATCCATGATTTGCGGCTGTTCGAAGCCGCAATCATCGAGTTCCGCTGCCGCCCCGGCTCCCGCGCCCGCCGCGTCTGCCTCGGCGCCTTCCGCGTCCGATGACTCCGGCGCCAAGGTGGTCTCGATTGAGGCCAGCGAAGCGATGAAATACAACCTGACGAGCTTCACGGCCTCGCCCGGCCAGGAGATCAAGTTGACGCTGACGAACACGGGCAACCAGCCGAAGGCGGCGATGGCGCATAACTGGATCCTTCTCAAGAAGGGCGTGGATGCGGCGGCCTTTGATGCGGCGGCGCTGACGGCGGCGGCGACGGACTACATTCCGGCGGCCCAGGCGAACGACATCATCGCCCACACGCGCCTGCTCGGGCCCCATGAGAGCGACACGATCACGTTCAAGGCCCCGACCGAGCCGGGCGACTACACCTTCCTGTGCAGCTTCCCCGCACACTTCCAGGTGGGCATGAAGGGCACGCTGACGGTCAAATAACTTTCGGGGTCGAACCCCGAATGCCATTAGGTAAAAAGCCGGTCGGATCCCGACCGGCTTTTTTGTGGCAGGGATCCCGATCTCCGACCCGCCACCCCGGCATCTCCCTGAATTTGGCGGATAAACCGAAGGCCTCGACGAGACCTCCGACCTCTGACTTCCGACCTCTGTCGCCCCGGAGGACTACATTCCGATCGCGTAGCGGCCGGAGGGCCACCACTGGTAGAGGAAGAAATAGATGAGGACGCCGGTGACGCTGACGTAGTACCAGATGGGAAAGACCCATTTGGCCCAGGCCTTGTGGCGCTCGAAGTTTCCCTTGAGGGCGAAGAGGAAGGTGCGGGGAACGAGGTAGACGATGGCCATGGCCAGGATGATGTGGCTGATGAGCATCGTGAAATAAACGGGTCGGATGGCGCCGTGGCCGCCGAACAGGGCATTGGCGCCGTGGACGAGGATCTTGTGGGCCACGTAGCCGACCAGGAAACAGGCGGAGGACACCGCCGCGGCGAGCATGCAGGCGCGGTGGGCCTGTTTTCGCCCTTGTTTGATCAGGATGAATCCCGCGGTGATGAGCACCGTGGACACGCCGTTGAAGACGGCGTTGATGGCGGGAAGGGATTCGACGGTCATCGGGAGATCAGCCAGCGGTCTGCGAGCAGGGCGAGGAGCAGAATGGGGAGGTAGCTGAGGGAGGCGAAGAACAGGCGCCTGGCTGAGACCTCGCGGCGGTCGGGCATCACGAATGCCACGGCGCGCCAGATGAACCAGGCACCGGCGGCGCAGGCGACGACGAGATAGGCCTTGGACGCGAAGCCGAGAAACGCGGGGAGTAGGCTGACGACGACGAGGGCGACGGTGTTGACGAGGGACCAGGCGGCGACCCAGCGGCCGGACTCATCGCGCACGGAGAGCATGGGAAAATGCACGGTCGCGTAATCGCGTCGGTAGAGCCAGGCGATGGCCATGAAGTGGGGGATCTGCCAGAACAGCAGCACGCCGAAGAGGATCCAGCCCAGCGTGGACACGTGGCCCTCGGCAGCGGTCCAGCCGATGAGCGGGGGCAGCGCGCCGGCGACGGCGCCGATTTCGGTGGACCAGCGCGACCAGCGTTTGGCGGGCGTGTAGAGAGCGAGGTAGCAGACCATCGTCAGCAGGGCCACGAAAGCGGAGGCGCCGTTGACGAAAGTATAGAGGAGGGCCAGGCCGGAGAGGCAGAGTGTCCAACCGATGACGAAGGCCGTGCCGGGGGCGACGCGGCCGGAGGGGATGGGGCGGTCGGCGGTGCGGTGCATGAGGGCATCGGTGTCGGCCTCCATGTATTGATTGAGGGCGGCGACGCCCCCTGCGCACAGGCCGGTGCCGATGGCGACGAAGACGAAATGCCAGCCGAGCTGCCCGGTGCGGGCGGCGAGGTAGCTGATCAGGGCAGTAAGAACAGACAGCGAACTCAGGCGGGGTTTGGTGAGTTCGACGTAATCGGCGACTGCGGCACGGGGCAGAGTGGTTGAGATCATGCCTGGGGGACGGGGTTCGACTCGATGCGGTCGCGATGGGCGAACCACGTGAGGGTAAAGGTGGTGACGAGCAGCAGGGCGCCGCAGACGACGTGGCCGGTCGTGATGAGGGGGTCGCGTTGCGTCCAGATAATATTCGCGCCGAGGAGAATCTGGATGGCGAGCAGGCAGACCATGACGACTGCGCCGACCTGCATGACCAGCGACGAACCGCGATCCCTGTGAATCTTCCAGGCGAAGCTCACGAGCGCGACGGTGAGGATGAGGGCCATGACCCGGTGGGTGAAATTGAGGGTGACGCGGAAATTCCAGGTTTCAGGCAACCAGCCTCCGTGGATGTTGGAGTAGGGGAAGACGGGAATGGCGAGACCGGCCATGTTGTCGCGCATGAGGACGGCGACGGTGAGCTGCACGAGCAACAGGGAGCAGCAGATGATGCCGAAGCGGGCGAGAGAGCGGGCGACGGGAATGTGGCCCTCGATCCAGGGTCGGGAGCAGGCGGCGGCGATGGCGAGAAGGACACATGCGTAGAGCTGGGCGACGATGCCGTGGGGAATTCGGATCATCTGGCCGAGGGTCATCGTGAAATCCGTCACCTTCAATCCGTTGAGCAAGACGCGCATGCCACCCAACAGGCCCTGGACGAGGACGAGGACGAGGGCGAACCAGCCGAGCTTGCGCAGCCAGGAACGGGACTCGGATTTCCACAGCCAGAAGGCGAGGACGATGGTGATGAGACCCATGGTCATGGCGCTGAGGCGGTGGGAGTGCTCGGCGAACATGGCCACGTTGTGGAGCCAGCCGTGGGGGTCGATCGACCCGTCGGAGAGCGGCCAGTCGGGGAAAACCATTCCGGCGCCGATGCTGGTGGTGAACGCTCCGAGCGTGACGAGCACGAAGACCCAGATCCCGCCGGCGGCTGAGAACCAGGCGAGAGCGGGTTTATAAGTGGAGGTGCGGCGTGACGCGGCGTGATCGTTCATCGACAGGGTGCGCCACAGGGAATGCGGCCTCGTTGGTTGTGCAACCGCTTTGACATTTTTTTGTCCGCGATTCCCTTGACCCATGACCCTACGTTTCCACTCCTCCGCGGGCCGTCGCATGGCGATCGGTGCGCGGACTCTGCTTGCCGTCGTCGGACTTTCGTTTGCCCTTGGTGCGGCGTTGGTGGTTTCAGGCTGTTCGGGCTCGAAGAAGGAGGAGGCGGCGGCGCCGAAGGTGAAACGGTACCCGGTGCATGGCGTGATCGTCTCGGTGAACACCGCACAGCATTCCATCATGATGGAGAATGCGACGATCCCGGGCTACATGCCGGCGATGACGATGGAGTACCTCATGGCGCCGGGCGACCTGGCCAATGCGAAGGCGGGCCAGCACATCCGGGCGATGTTGGTGCCCTCGGACACGGGAGCGCCGCGGCTCGAGGACGTCTGGCCTGACGATCGGGTGGACAAGGACATCCTCAAGCAAGGCGAGAGCCGCCTGCGGGAGAACACGTTTGACCGCGGCAAGGAGGCGTACCGGGAAGTCGGGGAGAAGATGCCGACCTTTGCGCTGTGCAACCAGGACGGCAAGGTGGTGACGGCGGACTATTTCCGGGGGAAGATGGTGATGCTCGACTTCATTTACACGCGTTGCCCGGTGGCGAACATGTGTCCGCTGGAGACCGCCAAGATGGTGCAGGCGCAGAAGCTGGCCAAAAAGAAGGGCGTGAAGAACGTCGAGTTCGTGTCGATCACGCTGGATCCGGAAAACGACACCCCGGGGGTGCTCAAGGAGTATGCGAAGGACCGAAACATCGACACGAGCAACTTCTCCTTCCTGACGGGCCCGCAGCAGGCGGTGCGCGACCTGCTGACGCAGTTCGGGGTCATCGAGCAATTCAGGGGCGACATCATCCGCCACACTCTGGCGACCCTGTTGATCAGCAAGGACGGCACGATTGCGTTTCGGGCGGACGGGAGCGAATGGTCGCCGGAAGACTTCGTTGAGAGGATGAAATCGTGAGCGGAGGGCGGGCGTCGGGCCGGAGACGTGGCCCGGGGGCGCGATGGCTGCGCGTGGGACTCATCACGGCCTGCGCGGCGGCGGCCTACGTTGGTATCCGACATCTTCCTACAGGGACCAACCTGAGCAAGCTGGATCCGCGCAAGAAGGACACCAACCCCATCGAATTCTGCGATCCGCTTCGTCCGCTCTTCATGCCGGCGGAGACGATCCCGTCGGCGGTGACGATGACGGTGGCGCCTGTGCGCCCGGAGGCGGGGCGGGCGGTGGAGCTGCATTTCACGCTGCGCACGCTGACGGGCGACCCGGTGGGGCCGCAGGACCTGCTGCCCTCGCATACGAAGCTGATCCACCTGATGGTGGTGGATCCGACGCTGACCGATTACGAACACGTGCATCCGGTCCCGTCGGGCGGGCGGGGAAGCTGGAAGGTGGAGATCCGACCGCGGTTTGGCGGCGTGTATCGACTTTTCGCGGACTTCACGCCGGTGGTGACGCAGCGTCCGCTGTACGCGGTGGCGGACGTCGTGGTGGCGGGGCGGGCGGCGAAGCCGGAGGTGGGGACGGTGGACCTGACGAAGGGGCCGGTGGTGGCGGTGGGGCCCTATCGGTTCGAACTCATCGCGAAACACGAGGTGAAAACCGGGACCACGCCTGGGGATCTGGCGCTCACGGTGACGCGGGCGGACGGCGGGCTGGTGCCGATGCAGCCGCTCATGGATGCGTTCGCGCATCTCGTGGCGTTCGACGCGAAGCGCACGGGATTTGCGCACATGCATCCGCTGGAGACGGACATCACGCACCTGCCGCATCCGCATCATCCCACGCTCAACTTCAAAATGGCCCTGCCCAACAGGGGCCGGTACGTGGTCTGGGCGGAGGTCAGGCTGGCGGGGCGCGACACCTTCGCGCCGTTTTGGTTCGAGGTAAAGAGGTAGGGCGGCGGGCGCCTGTGTGCCGAAGGCATGACGATCCTGACGGCGCACGCACTGGCAGGTCTGCGGACTGTCGGGCGCGTGTTGCATCCCCGGCGACTCCGGATTCGAGTCGGGCATCGGTCACCACCGAAACAGGCGTAGCGCGGAGGACCGGATGGCTCGTCTTGGGATCAAAGGTTGGGGGATGCCGAGCGCGCCTTGCGGCGTATTAAAAGTCCGCTGACGGTTGATTTAGCGTGCAACCATATCAGGCAATTGGATACCTACAAAAATCCACAAGTCATTTATGATAAATATCATAAGGTGGCTATAGGTCTGGGTCTTCACGTGAGACGGAGCGCAGGCTTAGAATTGATGCATATCTGGTATGACCTGCCTGCGATGCCTAGCGGCACACTTCTAGCTAGTTGGTCTGCCTTCCCCAGCATAACCGGCGCAGCGTCGGCCATGCCGTGCGAACCACTGTATTTTGGTCCTTCTTCGATGCATCGCGCCCAAGACCGGGTGGCCGCTGCAGGCGTCCCGCCGGGAGGCGGGCGGCACGGTGCCGGCGGAGGATCGCAGCTTTAAGCCATTACGTAACGGTTCATGGCTTATTATTAGGGAAACCCCGCGCTCTTTAGGGGGGCGCGGGGTTTTGCATTTCGGTGCGCATTTCGGAATCCGTGCAACGGGCCGGTCGCGCTTGTGGGGCGGCGCGGTCAGGCCGGAGCGCGGTCCTGTTCGGCGGCGCGCCTGAGCGCGACCTGAAGGGGGCAGCGCAGGAGATCGACGTCGCGGTCGGTCCGATACGTTTCCAGCAGCTCGCGGGAGCGCTGGGCGAGCATGCGGCGCACCTCGCGGCGGCGGCCGCGGATGCGGGCGATGCTCATGGAATCGTAGCCGGTCGTCTGATGCCGCATCCAGGCGATGGTGGCCGCCTCGGCGCGTTCCTCGACGGGAATGCGTTCGGTGCGCGCGACGGTGCCGCTGCCGACGGGCACGGCGTGGGTGGCGATCAGCGTGGCGAGCGCCTCGGCGTGCGTCCGGTGCCTGGGGTGAAACGCGAGAAAGTCGAGCACGGCGTCGCGGAATTCACCGGCATACTCGGCCTGCTCGGCGGCCCGGCGGCGGCGGCCGGCGTCGAGACGCTTTTGGTAGGACGGGGCGGCGCGCTCCGTCTCGAGCTCCGCGCGCAGGGCGGCGATCCGGTCGGCCGGCGCCCAGATGCCCCGCGAAAAACGTTTCCGGCCGACGAGTTCGATCACGGTCCAGGACGGCCCGTCGGCCTTGATGCGGCGGCTCAGCGCGGCGTCGCCGGGCGGCAGCAGGGCCCAGGAGGCGGGCGCGACAAGAATGCGGCCGTCGGGAGACAACACATGGCGTGGTTTGGCGAAGGGACGGACTTCGAGCGAGGTGTTGGACACGGGGTTCAGAGAGGTGTATCCGGGGACTGGGTTCAAGACCCGAGGCGTCGCGAGATCCCATCGAAAATCCGCGCCGCGGGCGCCGGTTTAGGGCCGGAATTGTTGGGGTTTGGTGACAAATTGGTCACGGAACGGAGCAAGGATTGATTGGGGGAGCGGCGGGGCGATAGATGGGCTTCCTATGAAGATTCGATGGCGCGCAGACCTCACTGTGGGAAAGAAGATAGCCGGCGGATTCGGAATCGTCGTATGCATTCTCCTGATGCTCACGGCGACCTCTTACCTGGCTCTGCGTCGGGCGGGTGGAAACCTGAACTCGTACTCGGGGAGCGTCGGTGAGGCGCGGCTCGGCGCGGCAGTGGGGGCGGCCGTGACCGAATTTCGCCTTCATGCGGACGCCTATCTCGCCCACCACGATCCGGCGACGGTGGCGGCCTACGTCAAATCGCGGACGATCGCGCTGAAATTGCTCGATGCGGCGGCCGCGCAAATTCGCGATCCGGGCCGCGCTGCGAGCCTTGTCGAGGCGAAGCGTCTGCTGGCCGACTATGACCAGGGTTTTATGAAGACCGTCCAACTGCGCAACCAGGCGGCGGAAATCAAGGCCGGCATCATCGATGTGAAGGGCAACCGGCTCGAGCACGACATCGACACCTACCAGTACTATTTCGGCGGATCCTCGGAGGGCGCGGCCTGCGTTAACGCCTTTTTCCGTACCAATGCCAGCGTCGAGATGTTCGTGGCGACGGGTGACCGTGACAGCGTGCAGAGCGCGCGGGGCTACCTGATCGTGATGAAGAACACGCTCAAGGGCATGGTCGGGGCCGTGAATGCGAAGATCAAAGCGGGGCGCACGCGGCAGCTCGAATCGACCAGGGACGTCCTCGAGGACGGGGTCACCATGGCCGAAGATTACCAGCAGGCGTTCGCCCAGCTCGTGGAGCTTGAACAGCAGTCGACCGTCATCGAGGCCCGGCTCAGGGTGCTGGCTCCGCAAATCGCGGACCGCCTGCTGAAGGTGGCGGACTCGCTCGCCGAACAGCAGGATCGGTTGGAGTCGCGAGTGAAGGCCGACGAGTTGCGAAGCGAGGGGGTGATGGTGGGACTGGCGTTGCTCGGTCTTGTCGCCGGACTTGGCTGCGCGATCCTGATCACACGGGGAATCACGCAGCCGATCGTGCGGATTGCCAAGGAGCTCTCGGACGATGCCGCGCACACGGCGGCTGCCGCCCGCGAGGTGGCGAACGCCAGCCGCACGCTTGCGTCGGGCGCCTCGTCGCAGGCGGCCTCGCTGGAAGAGTCGAGCGCGGCCCTCGAGGAGATCTCCGGCATGACGCATCGCAATGCGCAGAATGCGGGCAACGCCGCAACCCAGGCCAACGAAGCGCGCTCCTCGGCCGATGTCGAAGCGCAGAATATGGTCGAGATGCAGCAGGCGATGCAGGCCATCCAGGCGTCCAGCACCAAGATCTCAAAAATCATCAAGACGATCGATGAGATCGCCTTCCAGACCAACATCCTCGCCCTGAATGCCGCCGTGGAAGCGGCCCGAGCCGGGGAGTCGGGTGCCGGGTTCGCGGTCGTCGCAGACGAGGTCCGCAACCTCGCCCGGCGTTCGTCCGAGGCTGCCCGCGAAAGTGCCGCGATCATCGAAGAGGCGGTCGCCAAGAGCATCCAGGGCGTGCGCATCAGCGAGAAAGTCGGCGCTGGTCTCGCGGAGATCACCTCGAAGGTTCGCAAGGTCGACGGACTTGTGGCGGAAATCGCAACCGCTTCACGGGAGCAAAACGAGGGCATCGGCCAGGTGACGCGCGCCTTTACGGACATGGATCGCGTGACCCAGGCGAATTCCGCGACCGCGGAGGAAACGTCGAGCGCGGCCTCGGAGCTGAATCATCAGACGGGCCGCCTGAATACGGCCATCGCGGAACTCGCGGCGATGGCGGGAGGGCGGAAGAAGGCCGTCCGGCATAAAGATGCGCCGCTGGTTGGTGCGCTGGTGCCCGAGATGGGAGCCTAGTCCCCGCGGGGCGACTGGGTCGCCGCGAGAACTGGAGGCTTATCCTTTGAAACCCGGATGGAAGGGGAGCCGGGTCTCCCCTTCCAAAACGAAATCAAAAGTCCCTGCCTCGATGTCTGGATTTGGAGGTTGCTTGGAACAGAAGGCTGCGACGGGAACGAAGAAGCAGCCGTTTACCGAAGAATGCAAAACGTGGATACGTCCTCCTTCTGGCGATTCGTTTTTGGCTCGGCGACCCACGGTTATCGCTCGGGCCTCAATGCTCCGTTCCGTTCGTGGCCTACCTCGATTCAATCGCCGAATATCAGGGATACGTGATTTCGCGGGATACGCCTGCGGACCTTATTCGATCTTGAAACCGAGCGCCTCGAGTTCGAACAGATGGAAGGGGGCGCTATCCAGCAGATCCTTGAGTGCCTCGAGCGCCTCCTCCTTCGTAGAGGCGTTGAGCACGGCGGTGTCGTTGAGCGAATCCTTCACGACGATGCGCCAGGGCTCGGGAAAGCGGGTGTCGTGGACCTCCATCAGCATCCCGTGGAGGTAATTGCCCGGGAGGCCGGGGTGGGGACCTCCGCCGGGAACGAGGAACAGAGTGGCGAGTGGATCGTGGGCGGTGGCGGAGCCCGCCTTGGGGCGATGATGGATTTCACGCCCGGCGACCTCGGCGCGAAAGGCCTCGGCGTGTGTGCGAGTCTCCGTCGGCAGCGACTGGAGATAACGCTCGAAGATGCTCGTGTTCGACTCGAGCGCATCGTCCGTGATTTTTCCGGCGACAAGCAGGTCGAGGTTGGACGCATGGAAGACCGGACGCAGGGCGAGCGAGCGGGCGGTCACGTGGCAGTCCTTGTGATCGGCATTGGCATAGACCTGATGGGTGGCGCGCAGGTGTCCGAGCGCCTCGTCGTAGGTGGGTGTGCGAGGCACGGAGCCGAGGGGACTGTGCTCGATCATGTCGAGGACCGTCTGCTCAAAATCCGCTTCGGAAGATGGAGGCATAGGGGGCTATTCTAGCCGGGTGGGGATCGGGGGCGAGCGCGGATCTCGTCCTTCTGCGCGGCGGGCCGGGCCGAGGCTACTTTCGAGCCAGCGCCTCTTCGATGGCCTTGATCGCGAGGGGCGCCATCACGTCGTAACCGGCCCCGTTTGGGTGAACCCCGTCTTCGGAGAGATCCTTGCGCATGCCGCCATGGCCGTCCTGCATCGCGGAGTAGTAATCGAGATAGATGCAGCCGCGTTGTGCGGCGTAGGCACGAAGCCAGACATTCATCGCGGCGATTTTTGGGGCGGGCTGAACTCCGTGGTGCCAGAAGTAGTCGGCGGCGGGGAGTATCGATGCGAGCACGACGCGGATGTGGTTTTGATGGGCGAGATCGACCATGGACGCGAAGTATCCTTCGATCATCGCGGGCGTCTCGGGGCCGGTATTGCCGGCGATGTCGTTGGTGCCGGCGAGGATCACGACCACCCTGGGGTGCAGGTCGATCACGTCGGCGCGGAACCGCACGAGCATCTGTGGCGTGGTTTGTCCGCTGATGCCCCGGTCGAGATAGGGGTGGTCGGCGAAAAACGCGGGTCGCTTGTTGATCCAGAAATCGGTGATGGAGTCGCCCATGAACACGACGCGGTTTTCGCCGGGAGCGGGGGCCTTGAGCTTCGCGTTGTCGGGGGCGTAGCGGCCGAGCCAGGCCCAGTCGTTGTGGAGCCGCTCGTCGGCCTGGCGTTGCCAGAGATCGATCTGGGCCTGAGTGGGCGGGGCGGATTTGGCGGGAGCGGCGGAGGCCCGGATGCCGGAGAGGCAGAGAGCGGTCGCGAGGACGGAGAAGGAGGCGAGGGCGAAACGCGAGGCGGTCATGGATCGGGAGGGGTTGGGATGGAGCGGGGGGAGCGGCAATCGCAAATCGGCGGGTGCGGCGGGTCAACGCCGATCCTGGGCCGCCCGTGCGCGTCGCGCCGGCCGCTCAGGCCTTGCGGGACCGGACGAGGAAGGGGACCACCGCCAGGCTGCCGGCGCTGATCAGGCCGAAGGCGCACTGGCTGACCGAGAGGCTCAAGCTCGACAACCACAGCAGAGGGGCCGCTGCGGACAGCACGGAGCTGCCGGAGCTCTGGATGAAACTCTGACAGGAGGCTGCCAGCCCGCGCTGGTGGGGAAAACAGTCGATGGCGCGGATAGTGAGCGTGGGCAGCACGAGCGACATGCCCACCATGTATCCAAAAAGTGGAAGCACGGCCCAGGGAAGGCGGGGTGCCATCAGGAGGTTCATGACGACGTTTGCGCCCGAGGACACGAGCATGACGACGCAGCCGATCGCCGCGGTCCTGAGCAGGGAGATCCGGCCCGCGAGACGGGAACAGAGGACGTTTCCGAGCACGATGCCGGCCGTGAGCGGGCCGAACAGCCAGAGAAACCCCGTCTCACTCACGTGGAGGTGGTGCATGAGAAATTCGGGGGCCGACAGCACGTACAGGAACAGGCCGGCGAAGGCGAAGGCGATGGCGGTGGACGCCATCATGAACACGGGATGTCGGAGCGCGGAGAAGTAGGAGCGTGCGAGGAATCCCGGGCGAAAACTTTGCCGGTTTGCCGCAGGCAGCGTCTCCGGCAGGGTGGCCGCGATGGTGGCGAGCAGGACGGACGAATAGGCGGCCATGAAAACGAAGATCGCGCGCCAGCCGAACCAGAACTGCAGCCAGCCGCCGACGATCGGGGCGATTGCCGGGGCGACAGCGAAGACTATGGCGACCATCGCCATCAATTTCTGTGCCGCGGGGCCGTCGTACAGGTCCCTCACGATTGCGCGGCCCACGACCATGCCCACCCCCGCGGTGGCGCCCTGGAAAATCCGGAAGAAGATCAGCCATGCCAGCGAGGGGGCGAGCGCACAGCCGACGGACGAGGCGACGAAGGCCCCCAGCCCCAGGAGCACCATGCGGCGACGCCCAAACGAGTCGGACAGCGCGCCGTGCCACAGCGTCATCAGCGCGAAGGGAATCATATAGGCCGTGAGCGTCCCCTGCACGTCGTCGAGGGAGCACCCCATCACACGGGAAATGTCAGGCATCGAAGGAAGATAGGCGTCGATGCAGAATGGCCCGAGTGCGGACAGCGCCGCCAGCTGCACTGCCGTGCGCCGTGCGCTGACACCGGGTACCTTTGAGCCTGAGTCCATAAGAGGATCATTGAACGACAGCCGTGCGGCGCCCCGCGAATGCAAAAGACGGGACCCGCCTCAAGGGCATGGGCGCGAGCAGCATCCGGGGGGCGGCTGACCGCAGGGAATGCAGTGGAAGGAAGGAGCACTGGGATCAACGAGAGACCTCCCGAAGGAGCATTGCGGGAATTGCGACCATCCATCGGGCGCCGCACGAATTGCCATTGTGACTTTTCAGCCTAGATGACGCAGGTGTATTTGAACCACGGAGACACAGAGATCACAGAGGAAATTGGTTACAGATGGAAATCGGGATAGGAACTCTTCACCTATGAGTTGAGCCACGAAACCGCCCGATTTTCAGAACTCCCGCTCCGTGTCCTCGACCTGTCCGGCGTAGCCTTGGCAAAGTCGGATGACTCCGTGGTTCAATTGCCGATTTTAGTACGACAGGCGCTCTTCGCCCCCTCGGTGATTCACCCCGCACGGACGGATTTGGGTGTGCCGGGTGATGCGCCGCCATCGCTCCCCGGGGGAGGCAGTATCCGGATTGCAACGACGGTGGGGCGGTTGGGTGCGGAAAAATCCAGGGCCGGTTCTTGATATTTTCTTAATAAAAACAGCGAAAAAAACGACACTATCTTAATCAATCATGGTACGTGAAATGCGAATGAAGGTTCACGGTATCGAGAACTGAAATCCTCAATCAACGAACCTCTATGGCCGACAAGACCACCGCCACGATGAAGCCGACGCTCGGCTTGACGGGGCTGACGATGAACGCGATGGCACTGATAGCTCCCGGTGCCTTCCTTTGGCTGACCTATGGACAGCAGTGCCTCTACGGCGCGCCGATGGCCGGATCGGCCATGTGGTTTGGCATCCTGATTGCGCTGTCGCTCTGTCTTGCGACTGCGATCTCGTATGCCGAGCTCTCCAAACTTTATCCCGGTGCCGGTTCTTCGTACGTGTTTGCCGAGCAGGCGTTCCTTCGGAAGAAGAAGGCCTACAAGTGGTCGCGCATCGCCAAGTTCGTCATCGGCTGGGCGAGCCATCTGTATTACTGGATTTATCCGGGCGTGATGGTGGGTGTGACCGCGATCCTCTGCGGTTACGTCATGGGCATCCTGTTCCCGGCGGTGTTCAGCTCGGCGGTGCCGAGTCCATTGTTCATGTATGGCTTCTGCATCGTGTTCGCGCTTGGCGTCTCGTACATCGCCTATCGCGGCGTTGCGGGGGCCACGGCGGTGAATGTGGCGATCAACGTGATCCAGATCACCGCGCTTCTGATCTTCTCGGCCATTGCGCTGGCCTACCGCGTCAATCATCCCCAGGGCTCCGTAGGCTATACGCTCAATCCCGACGGTGTGCCGACCAACAAGGTGATCGCGATGGATAAGGACGGCAATCCTCTGAAGGACGCTGCCGGGCACTACAAATACACCGGAGACTTCAAGCTGGATTACTCGCCTGCCGTGGCGATCGACAAGGGCTCCGATCCGAAGAATCCCACGGACACCTTCGAATTTCATTCGACGGCGAAGTCGGTCGTCGCTCCGCATGGCATGAGCTTCGCGCTGATCCAGGCCTGCATCGCGATCCTGATCCTGGTCGGTTTCGAATCGGTCTCCGCGATGGGCGAGGAGGCGAAGAACGCGAAGCGGGACATCCCGATCGCGATCATCCTGTCCCTCGTGATCCAGGGGGCCTTCTGTTACCTGATCGAATATTTCTGCGCGAATTACTTCCTGAACAGCGGCTACACCATGACCGCGGCCAGCGGGTCGGCGGCACCGATCGGCGACATGATGCAGATCACGGGCACGTGGCTGTTTGGCAGCGCCGCCGCCGGCAAGGCCTACATGCTGGTCCAGGCCTTCACGGTCTTCCTCGCGCTGATCGGCACGACGCTCTCATGCATCAGCACTGGAGCACGCGTGACCTACGCGATGGGACGCGACGAGGAGATGGGCGCCCATTTCGGCATCCTGCATGAGAAGAACCTCACGCCGGCCCGCTCGATCTGGACGCTTGGCATCATCTCAGCGGTGATCGGCATCATCTCCGTCGCCTTTTACTTCTGCAACGGAGCTGCGCAGACCGACGCCACCCTTGCGAGCCTGCCTCACAACATCTGGTACTCGTTCGGGTTGATCAAACACGACACTGCGGCGCTGATCCCGCAGAGCATGCTCGTGGTGACGCTCGCCAGCAACTTCGGCACCTTCCTGCTGTACATGCTGACGAACTTCATCGCGATCGTGGCCTTCGTGGAGCACCAGAGCTTCAACACCTTCAAGCACGTCGTGATCCCGGTGTTCGGCCTGCTTGCGAACCTGGCCTGCATGCTCTTCTACATCATCGGACCCTTCTCGGTGGCCGGCATGAGCTGGAAGGAGCCCTTCATTGCGCTCGGCGTCGCAGCCATCTGGGGCATCTGGGGTGCGATCTACTTCGTACGTCGCAGCAAGGCGACCGGGAAGCCGGCCCTCCTCACCACCGCACCGAGCATCGGCACCTAAACATCTTGCTCCGATTGGACCCGGAGAAGTCATAGCGTAATCTGGGGCGGCCTCCTTCGGATGGGGGCCGCCCTGTTTCTCTTTTCATGCGCTACACCCACGCACAACTTTCGGCCACGGGCCCCGTACGGGAGGTCAACGAGGATTACATCGGCTTCTGGAGTCCTCCCGACGAGGAGCACGCCCGCGAAGTGGGTGCGACCGCGATTCTGGGCGACGGAGTCGGCGGCGAGAGTCGCGGAGAACTTGCCAGCAGGCTGGCGGTGACGGCGGCGCTCGACGTCCTGGAGAATGCAAAGACACCTGTCTCCGTCTCCTCGCTGCAGCGCGCGATGTTCGACGCGGCGAGCCGGGCCGTCTACGACACGGCGCTGAGCACGCCGGAGCAGGGGAGCATGGCGACGACCATGACCGTCTGCGTCTTCCGCGAGAATTCGGTGCATGTGGCCCACGTGGGCGATTCGCGCGTCTACCTCGTGCGCAAGGGCACCATCAAGCGGCTTACGGTGGACCACTGCTACGTGGGGCTTCCGGTGAAGTTTCGGCTCATGCACGAGCACAGCGCGATGACCGATCCGCGGCGATCGATGCTCACCCGCAGCGTTGGCCACGAACCGGTGGCGCGCTTCGAGTCGACGCGGGTGGAGCTCGAGCGGGGCGATGTGATCCTGCAGTGCTCGGACGGCCTCTATGCGTTCGTGGTCGACGACGAGATCCGCGACATAGCCAGCCATTTTGATCCCGAACAGGCCTGTCGGCGCCTGGTGGCTCTTGCCGAACGCAGGCACGTCGATGATAATCTCTCGATTCAGATCGTAAAAATCGAAGAACTCGACGTCATCGCCTACTTCCACGGCACACCCATTTACAGACCCCGCGCACCACACAGCGTGAATTCCTCCGAACTTGAACCCGGCCAGATTCTTGACGACCGCTTCGAGATTACCGAACTCATCAGTCGCAGCGGCATGGCGTCGATATTCAAGGCGCGCGACCTGAAAACGGGGGCGACGGTGGCCGTCAAGGTGCCGCTCATCCAGTTTGAGAGCGACATCAACACCTTCAACCGCTTCCAGCGCGAGGAGGAGATCGGCCGCCAGATGGACCATCCGTTCATCCTGAAGATGGTGCCGGTCGACCATCAGAAGAGCCGCCCGTATCTGGCGATGGAATTTCTCGAGGGACGCACGCTCGACAAGCTGATGGAGGAACAGCATCCGGTCGCGGAGCGCGAGGCGGTGACCATTGCGAGCCGCATTTGCGAGGCCCTCGAACACATGCATCGGCGCGGCATCGTGCACCGCGATCTCAAGCCGCAGAACATCATGATCTGCAATGATGGGAGCATTCGCATCCTCGATTTTGGCATTGCCAAGGCCTCCCAGTTGCGCCGCCTGACCTTCGTGGGCTTCTCTCCGGCGATGGGCACTCCCGACTACATGGCGCCAGAGCAGGTGAACGGACGGCGCGGGGACCTTCGCACCGACATCTACAGCCTGGGTGCGATCCTCTACGAGATGCTCACCGGCCAGGTTCCCTTCGAAGGGGAGAGTCCGTACGTGACGATGAACATGCGCACGACGGGCGATCCGGTGGCCCTGCGGAGCCTCAATCCCAAACTCACGCCCGTCGTCGAAGAGATCGTGCTCCATGCGCTCGCCCGGAATCCCGACGAACGTTTCGAGAGCGCGGCGGCGATGAAGGCGGAGCTGGACGACTATGAGATCGTGCCGCTGACGGGGCGCCATCAGCGCCTCCAGCCACCGCGACCCTGGAAGGGACGCTTCCGGATGCTCCCGTTGATCCTGGCCTTTGTGTTTCTTCAGCTGGCGCTCTTCGGGCTGATGTTCTGGTATTTCAGCACGCATGGCTCGCATTGAGCCAGGTTTTGCAGCGATTCGGTGCGACAACGGGAATAGTTCGACGCCTTCTGGCGAGCCGGTTTGACGGATGAGAGGGACCATGAGATAGCCTTCCGGCGCACCCGTGAACTCCGAGCTTCCGTCCGACTTCCCTTATGCCGCCGACCATGCCCCCCGGGGCGCGCACCCGCGTCGTAAGGGACGCCTGACCGTGTATTTTGGAATGGGTCCCGGTTCAGGGAAGACCAGTGCCATATTGCGGGCGGCCCTCTCGGAGCACGAAAACGGCGCGGATGTTCAGATTGGCGTGGTGGAGACCCGGGCCCGGCCTGGAACGGAGGCGCTTGCAGGCCAACTGGCGGAGGCGTTGGGCGGCGTCTCGCTCCCTGGCGAGCTCGATCTGCCCGGAGTGCTCGCACGGCATCCTGCGCTGCTGCTGGTCGACGATCTCGGCCACGACAATGCGCCCGAGGCCCGGCATCCGAAACGTTATCAGGACGTGATCGAACTGCTCGCCGCGGGCATCGGCGTCGCTGCGACGATCGATGTCTGCGCTCTCGAAAGCAGGGCGGAGGCGGCGGCGCGGATCACGGGGCGTCCCGTGTCGGAAACGGTGCCCGATTCCGTGATGGACGAGGCCGACGAGATCGTGCTGGTGGACGTCACGCCGTCCGAATTCATCGATCGCCGGGATGAGACGCGTTCGCTCCTGGGGGGGCGGGCCGACGTGCTGCCGGAGGCGGGGCTTGGAGAGAGGCAGCTGACGGCCCTGCGCGAACTGGCGCTGCGGTTCATGGCGGAGCGCATGGACCGGCGCCTGAGGGAATTGAAGGCCGCGGAGCCGGGGCAGCCCGACTGGCGGTCGACGGAACGGTTGCTGGTGGCGGTGGGACCGAGCCCCTCGTCCGTGCGACTCGTGCGCTGGGCGCGCCGCATGGCGGCGGCGCAGGGGGCGCCCTGGATGGCGGTGAGCGTCGAATCGCCCCGCCTGCTCACCCCTCGGGCGAGGCGCAGTCTGGATGGCAATCTGGCGCTGGCACGGGAACTCGGGGCGGAAATCGTGGTGACGCAGGACGAGAATCTGGCGAACGCGCTCATCCGCACGGCACGGGAGCATCGCGCCACGCAGATCTTTGTCGGACGGTCGCGGGCGCCCAAATGGATCGACCGGCTGAACGGCGGCAGCACCGTGGACCGGCTCATCAGGCTTGGGGGCGAATTCGACATTCGGGTGGCCCCGGCCGGCGGGGCGGGTGACGACGGACAGGACGGGGGGGATTTCGACCGCGCCCATTTGTCTCCGATTCGTGAATACCTGCTGGCCCTGAACATGCTGGCCGTGGTGTCGCTGGCGGGAGTGTTTGCGGTGGGCCATGTCGGGCTTCATGCCGTGGGGCTCGGCTACCTGATGTGCATCGTGGTGCTGAGCCTGGTGGTCGGGCGCGGGCCTGTGCTCATGGCGGGCGTGGTCAGCGCGCTGGCCTGGGACTTTCTTTTCATTCCGCCGGTGCTGTCGTTTCATATCGGCAAGCCCGAGGACGCGGCCATGTTTGCGGCCTACTTCGTGGTGGCTCTGGTGACGGGGGAGCTGACTGCGCGGATCCGGAACAAGGAGCAAAACGAGAGGAGCCGTGAGCTTCGCGCGACGGCGCTGTACCGGCTCACGCTCTCGCTGGCGGACGCGGCGGGGCCGGACGAGGCGGTCGCTCAGGCGCTTGCCCAGTGCGGTGATCTGTTCGCCGCGCGCTGTGCGCTTCTGCTTTCCGACGAGAAGACGGGGAAACTGACGCAGCATCCCTCGGGTACGCTCGACCTTGGGGAACAGCCGATGAAGGTGGCGGAGTGGTCGATTCGGAACCGGAAGCCGGCGGGGCGGTTTACGGGCACGTTCGGATCGGCGGCGGGCTTCTTCACACCCCTGGTCCGAGGCACGACGGCGCTGGGGGTGCTGTGCATCGAGGTGCAGCCGGACAGCGAACTGGCGTTATCGCAACGCGACCTCGTCGAGGGCATCGCTGCGCAATTGGCCATGTTCGTTGAACGCGACCGCCTGCGCGCGGCCGCAGAGCGCGAGAAACTGCTGTCGGAATCGGAACGCCTGCACCGCGTGCTGCTCGACGGCGTCTCCCACGAATTGAAGACGCCGCTGGCGGTCCTGAGCGCCGCGGCCGACCGCATCGACGACGCCGATGCCGCGACCCGTGCCTCGCTGGCAGGGGAGATCCGCATTGCGACTCATCGATTGAACAGGCTCGTCAACAACCTGCTCGACCAGACCCGCCTGGAGAGCGGCGCGCTGCGTCCGAGGATCGACTGGTGCGACGCAGGGGATCTCATTTTCGCCGCGGTCGACTCGGTGCGCGAATCGCTGGCGGGGCGTCCATTTGAGACTTCGGTGGATCCGGACATGCCATTGTTCCGCGCCGATTTTGCGCTCATGGAGCAGGTAATCGCCAATCTGCTGTTGAACGCGGCGCTGCACACGCCGCCGGGCACGGCGATCTCTCTTGCAGCGGGGTGGGATCGTCCCGGAGGCAGGGTGTGTTTCACGGTCGCCGACAGGGGGCCTGGGCTGCCGCTCGAGATGAGGGACCGCCTGTTCAAGAAATTCCAGCGCGGGGACTCCGCCCGTGCGGGAGGGCTGGGCTTGGGCCTGTCGATCGTGCGGGGCTTTGTCACGGCGCAGGGAGGAGAAATCGTGGCAGGCGAAAATCCCGGCGGTGGCGCTGCTTTTACGGTTTACCTCCCGTGTCCTGAATCCGGTAGATTGACCACGTAATGCCTGCCGAACTCCCGCTTGAAATCGCGATCGTCGACGACGAAGTGCAGATTCGTCGCCTGCTTCGCCTCACGCTCGAACCCGCGGGATACCGCGTGCGCGAGTGTGAAACCGGAGCCCAGGGGCTCAGCGAGGTGGCGATGCGCCGCCCCGATGCGGTCATCTTGGACCTGAGCCTGCCCGACCTCGACGGCGTGGAGGTGTTGCGGCGGCTGCGCGACTGGACTCGTCTGCCGGTGCTCGTGTTGTCGGTCAGGCGCGACGAGGTGGACAAGATTGCGGCGCTTGACGCCGGGGCGGATGATTACCTGACCAAGCCCTTTGGAGGTGGCGAACTCCTCGCGCGCCTCCGTGCGATTCTGAGGCGTGTGACGCCGGCCGAGGCGGCGCAGACGGTACGATTTGGAGATATCGAGGTGGATTTTTCCAAGCGGAGCGTGACCAAAAAGGGAGAGGAACTCCATTTGACGATGAAGGAATATGCGCTGCTGCGGCTCCTGCTCCAGAATCGCGGCAAAGTGCTCACCCATGGCCAGCTCCTGCGGGAGGTATGGGGGCTGCGCCACGAGCAGGACACGCATTACCTGCGCGTTCACATGGCCAACCTTCGCAAAAAGATCGGATCGTCGGCCGAGTCGCGGTTTCTCCGGACGGAGTCGGGCATCGGGTATCGGTTTCTCGACGAGTGAGGTGGGCGGAGGCGACGCCGCGCGGCGTGTGTGGGACGGCGGCCGCGAGCTCGGGATTGCCATGGTGCCGGCGGGCGGTTTTGTGGGGCGCGTCATGGCAACCGAAATTTCCCAGGAGAATTCCAAAAGTGATCCTACGCTGCCCCTGCCGCGCACGATCGAATATCCGTGGATGTCGGTGGCCACGTGGCAGGCGAAGGTCCGCTCGCACGTCGACCACGCGGCGCGGGGTGGGGTGGATCTCCTTCTGGTGGGCGATTCGATCACGGAGGGCTGGGGTGGAACGGAGGCCTGGCGCCGTGTTTTCGGCGGCTATGCGAGTGCGAATTTCGGAATAGGCGGCGACGCCACGCAGAACCTGTTGTGGCGCCTGGAAAACGGCGGCATCGGTGCCCTGCGGCCGAAGTTGGTCGTGCTGCTGATCGGCGTGAACAACCTGGGCCGCGAACAGCACTCGCCGGAGGAGACCGCGCGGGGAATCAGAGCGGTGCTGGCATGCCTGCGCCAGGGGTTTCCCGGCGCGAAAGTGCTACTCTATGGCATCTTCCCCGCTGATGCCGCGCCCGACTCACCCTTTCGCAGGGCGATCGAAGAGACCAACCGCCTGCTCGCGACTCTGCACGACGGAACGAACGTGTTTTTCGAGAACATCGGGGCACGCTTCCTCGAAGCCGACGGCAGGCTTTCGCCAGAGGTCTCCCCTGACTCCCTGCATCTCTCCGAGGAAGGCTACCGCCGCTGGGCCGAGGCGATGGCGCCGCGTGTCGCGGCGCTGATGGCAACCTGACGTCAGCAGGGGAGCCTGCAGGAGCAGTTCGAAGGCGAGGGTCCACCAGACGCCCGCTTCGCGGAAAGAGCCGGACCGGCGGCTGTCCCGATCGTGAGACCGGCGACGTTGCGGAGCTTCGAAATCCGCACCTCGGGCGCTTTCGCTTGCGATGAAGCCAAGGCGCGGCCTAAACGTGAATTCATGAGCATTCGGCGGATTGCCCAAGCGACTCGACTTTCCCTGGCGGCGGTGTCGCTGGCACTGCGCGACAGCCCGAAGATTTCGGAGGCGACGAAGCGGAGGGTAAGAGAGGCGGCGCGACGCCTGGGATATCGACCGAGCGCAAAGGTGGCGGAGTTGATGAGCCACGTGCGCCTGAGCAGGGATCCCCGCAACGAGGGCTGCCTGGCGTTGATGTCTTTCTACGACATCGAGCGCCCTTGGGAGGAGTCGCTTCATCTGCGGCGTATCTGCGAGGGCATGAGGGCCCGTGCGGAGGCGCTCGGATATCGACTCGAGCCACTCTGGCTGCGCGCTCCAGGGATGACTCCCCGCCGGTTTCGCTCGATTCTCGATGCACGCGGAATCGAAGGCCTGCTGTGTCTGGGCAGCCCGCGAATCGACGATGAATTTCCCTCGGTGTTCGACCATTACGCCATCGTCACCCAGGGTTGGAGCATCCGGACCCAGCTGCATCGCGTGATCAACCACGCGTACAACGACACCTGGCGGGCGCTCGACAAGCTCTACTCCCTTGGATACCGGCGCCCCGGATTGGCGATCGGCAATTACGAGGACGTGCGCGGCGCCCATGCCAATGTCAGCGCCTATCTCGGCTGGTGCGATCATAGGCACGGATCCGCGAGTGGAGTCCCGGTCCTGCGATTGGACGGGCTGGAATGGACCCTGTTCCGAAAGTGGCTGAAACAGCGGCGGCCTGACGCCGTGGTGATGGTGCATGCCTATGACGTCGTTTCGGAGTGCGTGCAGACCATGCAAAATCAGGGCATCCGCCTGCCGGACGATTTCGGGTTGGCCGTCCTGAGCCAGAACCTCGAAGGCACGGAGTTGTCGGGGCTGCAGGAAAACCAGCGGGTGATCGGTGCCTGGGCGGTCGAGCTGGCCGTGGCGCGGATCATGAACCGCGACTTCGGCATCCCCGCGGCGCCTCGCGTCGAAATGGTGGACAGCGTCTGGGTGGAGGGAAAGACGCTCCGCTCAGCGGCCCGGTAGGGGGAGGCATTCGACTTCCGTTGCCGCCCGCCCGCACATTGTCCGACCCGGGCCAGAGGACCGAGGGTTAACGTTCACCTGGGCAGCCGTTGAAAACAGGCCGGGGCGGCCGCACACCTCGGACACATCCTTCATCGCATCATCCCCAGCGATCCCAACGCGAACCCATCAACGCCTGTCCGTCAGGCGCGTCCCCACCATGAATCAGAGAGTATCGTCCTTCCTCCGCTACGTCGTCACGGCGTGCGGCGACGTGTTGTTCCGGGCGGGCTTCACCGCCTGCGCCTGTCTGTCGCTTATCTATTCTGCCCCGATCGCGCGACCCGCCGAGAATGGCGGCGCCACAATCCAGGGGCGTGTGCTCAACGTCGCCAGTGGCGAATTCCTGAAGAACGCGCGCGTCTCCGTCGAGGGGACCACCTTGGCGGTCCTGACGAACGACTTTGGCGAATACACGCTTGAGGGAGTGCCGTCGGGAGCGGTGCGGCTGCGCGTGACCTATCCGGGGTTCCCGGCTCAGGAGTTCCCCATAACGGCCCAGGCCGACCAGACGGTGCGACATGACGTCGAGTTTGGCGCTTCGGAGGAGGGCGACGTGGTGAAGCTGCAACCGCTCGTCGTCGCCGCCAAACGCGAGACAGACGGACGCACGATAGCGCTCGAGGAGCAGCGCGTCGCCCCGAACGTCGTGAACGTCGTCGCCTCCGACGAGTTCGGCGACGTGACCGAAGGCAATGTTGGCGAATTCCTGAAGTACCTGCCCGGCGTGCTGGTCGACTACAATGCGGCCGCGGCGAGAACCGTCTCGATCCGCGGTCTTCCGCCCAGCACGACGCCAATCTCCATGGACGGCAACCGCATGGCCACGGCCTCGTCCGGCTCCGCGTCGCGCACCTTCGAATTCGAGCAGGTTTCGATCAACAATATTTCCCGTGTCGAGGTCACCAAGACCACGACGCCGGACCAGCCTGCGGACACGTTGGGAGGCTCGGTCAACATGATCAGCAAGAGCGCGTTCGAACGGGCTTCTGCCCAACTCGACTATCGCGCCTACCTCAACGTCAACGACACCGCGGTCAGTCTGGGCCGCTCAGCCATCGGACCGGACGGCACGAGGGAGCGCCTGGTCAAGCCTGGAATGGATTTCACGTACGTCGACCCGGTGAGCAAAAACTTCGGCTTCGTGATCACCGGCCTGCTGTCCGACAACTACAATCCGCAGACCCTGTCGCAGACCAACTGGTATCCCCTGTCCGCGGGCAAACCCAGCGGGTCCCCGTCTACCGTGACGGCCGACACGCCTTACATGGGGACCTACCGGATGCAGACCTCGCCGCAGACCACCCAGCGCGGCTCGATCGGGGTAACTCTTGACTGGCGGATCTCTCCGCGCGACCTGATCTCGGTCACCGGCCAGTACAGCTCGTTCGACAACTATTTCTACATAGAGAACTATACCTTCGACACCGGCCAGGTCGCCACCTTCGGGCCGACCTTCACCAACGGCGCGGCCGGTAAGGGCAACTTCTACACGTCGACCAATTTCCGGCACAAGGTCGGCGACACCTGGCAGCCCAACATCACGTACCGTCACACGGGTCGTAATTGGAGGTTCGATACCGGAGGCTATTACTCGCGTTCGACGAACCACTATCGCGACATCGACGACGGCTTCTTCAACGGTGTGACCGCGGGCATGACGGGCGCGACCATCACGTTCGCCGATCTCACCGCCGACCGGCCGGGTGTGATCCAGGTGGTCAAGAACGGTGCGACCGTAGACCCGTTTCTTCTGGCGAACCAACTGGTCATCACGACTCCGACGTCGATCAACAACACGGGCTACCAGGGCCAGGTGAACTCCAACCAGAGCAACGCCGTCGACCAGTTCCGTGGGGCGCACGCCAATTTCCAGCGCGACTTTTCGTCGCGCATCCCGGTGAGCGTGCGGGTCGGCGTCGATTTCCGACAGAACATCCGCGACATTCACACGGCAGCGCCCGTCTGGCGGTATAACGGCCCCGACGGGATCTACAATTCGGGCGACGAGGCGGCGGCGCCCTTCCTGGATTCCTCGTTCTCCGGCACGACGCCACCGTACGGATTTACCAACGTGCAATGGCTGGATCCGCAGAAGATGTATCAACTCTTCCTCGCGCACCCGCAGGAGTTCACCGAGCAGCTGACCGGGGCCTACGGCACGATCCAGCGGGCGGTCAACGGCTCGCTGTACATCGACGAGGCCGTCAGCGCCGCCTACGCGCGCATCGATACGAAACTCTTCGACAACCGGCTCTGGCTGGTGGGAGGCGTCCGCTATGAGCGCACGGAAGACTCCGGCGAGGGCCCGTTCAAGGACACCAACGCGATCTACCAGAAGGATTCCAGCGGTCGGCTTGTGCTGGGCTCCAACGGCAAGCCGATCCTGATCACCACGGATCCGGTGCAACAGACCAGGCTCCAGTACATCGAGCGCGGCAGCCGCGTTTCCAACTCCTATGGCGACCTCTATCCGAGCGCCAATGCCACCTGGTCCATCACGGGGAACCTTCTCGCGCGTGTCGGGTACGCGCGGACCATCGGCCGGCCCGATTTCGGCAACATCATACCTAGCGTGGTGGCCCCCGACCTATCCGGCACCAGTCTGCTCATCACGGTCAACAACCCGGCCCTGAAACCGTGGGAGGCAAACAACTACGACCTCTCGCTGGAGTATTATTTCAAGCAGGCGGGAGTGCTCTCGTTGGGCGCCTTCCGCAAGGATTTCTCGAACTTCTTCGGTTCGGTCACCACCCCGGCCACGGCGGACATGCTGGCAAAGTACGGGTTGGATCCGACGCTGTTCCAAGGCTACAGTTTCGTGACCAAGGACAACGTCGGCAACGCGCAGGTGACGGGCCTGGAGTTCAACTACAGCCAGCAGCTCACCTTCCTTCCCACGTGGGCCCGGGGCATGTCGGTGTTCGGCAATGGAACGACGCTTCATCTGACGGGGGCCAACACGGCGGACTTCAGCGCCTTCGTGCCGCGCTTCGCCAGTTGGGGCGTGTCCCTCAACCGTCCCCGCTTCTCCCTGATGCTGAAATGGGTTTATCGTTCGGACCAGCGCCTCCTGTTGCGCACGGGCTCCGGCGTGCCGGCGGGCGATTATCAATGGCTGAAAGGATCGCTGAAGCTCGACGTGAACGCGGAATACCGCTTCACCAAGCGGCTCTCGTTGTTCCTCAACGCGCGCAACATCACCGATGAGAAGTACGTCCTGTTGTACTCGGCGCCCGGGACCCCGTCCTACGCCCGGCAATACAACACCCAGGATTTCGGAGTCCAATATGTGGCTGGCATCAAGGGCACGTTCTGAGGTTCTGCCGCCGCCACAGCCAAAGACACCCGTCGTGACCCCTGCCCAACCAACCGAACCCGTCGACGCCCCGCGCCGGACGGACCCTGCGCAGCGCCACCAGAGGGCTGCGGCGGCCCGCACCGGCGGGGCGTGGACGCGGCTCGTCGCTCTCGGTGCGTTCGTCTGCCTGGCCTTCGGGGGCGGGGCCCGGGCGCTGGCGAACCCCGCGCTGATTCCCCTGCCGGCCCAGGTCCACTATGCTGACGGCTGGCTCGTGCTGCGGCAGGGCCTGCCCATCGTGGTGCCCGCGGACGCGCCCGCGCAGCTGACGACCGCCGCGGAGGTGCTGCGCGACGAGTTGAGGCAACGCGCCGGAGTGGCCGCCGTCCTCGCGCGCGATCTCCCACCAGAGGGTGGGGCGATCGTCCTGGCGCTCGGGGATACGCCGGGAACGGCCAGCCTCGAGTCGTACACCCTGCGGATCGGACGCAATGCGGAGCTGCGCGCGCCGAGCGCCCGGGGTGTGCTATGGGGCGCCCAAACGCTGCTGCAAAGCATCGAGGCGCACCAAGACGGGGAGGCGTTGCGCCACGGGATGATCGTCGACTGGCCCGTCCGCCCGTGGCGGGCACTCCTGCTCGACCCCGCCCGCTCCTTCCTGAGCCTGGACTTCCTGTGCCGCACGATCCGCGTGATGTCCGCGTACAAGCTCAACGTCCTGCATCTTCACCTGACCGACGACCAGGGCTGGCGCTTCCAGTGCCTTGCCTTCCCCAAATGCACGCCGGCGGGACAACCCTTTTATTCGCAGGACGAACTGCGCGCGCTGGTGGCCTACGCGGCGCGCTACGGCGTGGATATCGTGCCGGAGTTTGATTTCCCGGGACACTCCCGTGCCGCGATCGCGGCCTATCCGCAGCTGGGTTGCGACGGGCAGGTTCGTGGTGTCGACGACTCGATCCTGTGCTGCGGCACGCCGTTCACTTTGCAGTTCATCGACGCGGTGGTTACCGAGTCGGCCGCTGTTTTCACGTCACCCTATGTTCACCTGGGGGCCGATGAACCGTTTGCCCTCCGTCGTTGGGCCGACTGTCCGGCGTGCCGCGCCCGTATGAAGGAGAAAGGCGTCACAACCCTGCAGGCCCTGTATCACACGTTCGTGCTCGATATGGACACCATCGTCCGTCGCCACGGCAGACGGATGATCGTCTGGAACGACGCGTTCCATCCGGGCGTGGAGCCGGCGCCGTCGAAGGACATCGTGATCGACGCCTGGCATGATTATTCCAACGCCGACCAGTTCGCGCGCGCCGGGTATACGCTGATCAACTCGTCGACCGGACCGCTCTACCTGACCTCCTTCGGGTTGCGCGGAGGACTGCCGCTGTCGGCCGTGCGCGCCTGGGATGCGAGGCGGTTTGCCGATCCGGATCCCAAGGGCGGCGCCCGGATTGTCACCTACCGCGACCTGTCGCCGCAGGCGCAGCTGTTGGGAGGCCAGGCCTGCGCCTGGGCCACCGAGCAGGGGCTCGTCGAACGCTGGCTGTACCCGCGGCTGCTCTCGATCGCGGATTCGCTCTGGGCGGAGGGGCGCGCCGAGGATCTTGCCAGTTTCGAGGCGCGGCTGCATCCGGCTCACGACCGGCTGCTCCGAAAGCTCGGCGTCTATGCTGACGAAACCCTGGCGTCCGAGACTCTCTTCGACGGCCGGGACATGGCGCCGTGGATCGAGGTCGGGAGCGCGGGCTTCGTGGTGGAACACGGTGCCTTGGTGGCCCCGACCGCCGGCCCAGCCCGCGGCTGGCTGCGCACCCGGAAGTCCTGGGGCAGTTTCATCCTCACGTTCGAGCGTTGGTCGCCCGAGGTCAAAGACCCGACCGGCGTCTTCGTCGGATGCACGCCGACTCAAACTTCCGGCTCCGTTCCGGACGGAAGGCAGATTTCCGCGACTCCGCCGGCGGGGTTCCTTGCCACCCGGTCGCTCCATCCCGCGCGGCGTTGGAACCGGTACGCGTTGGTGGTGCGCGGCGACATCGTCACTTTGACCATCAACGGCCGCCTGGCCTGGTCGGTCGCCGAGCCGCTGCCGGTCGGCGCGATCGGCCTCGCAGGCGCGGACGGTGTGCGCTTCCGCGCGATCGAGCTCCGTCCTCTGTCAGAAAAAACCTTTCCATGAACGTTAGGATCTTCTCAGACAAAACGCTCCTTGGCCATGCCGCCGCTTCACAGGCGGCCGACCTCATCGCCCGCGCGATCGCGGAACAGGGGCGTGCCCGCATCCTGGTCGCGACCGGCGAATCCCAATTCCAGTTTCTGGACGCACTCGTGAAGGAGCGCCGGATCGATTGGCGGAAGGTCGAGATGTTTCACCTCGACGAATACATCGGCTTGAGCGTCGACCATTCGGCCAGCTTCCGCCGGTACCTGCTCGAACGGCTCATCCGCCGGGTGGGCATTCCGGTGTACCACCTGCTGGACGGCGAAACAGATCCTGTCACGGTCACGCTTGAGGTCGGGAAGGCGTTGGCGTCGGCGCCGATCGACGTGGCGTTCGCAGGCATCGGGGAAAACGGACATCTCGCGTTCAACGACCCGCCGGCGGACTTCCTCACTGAGGAGCCGTACCTGATTGTGCAGCTCGACGAGGCGTGCCGGATCCAGCAGGTCGGCGAAGGCTGGTTCAAGCAGCTCTCCGAGGTGCCGCATCGCGCCATCTCGATTTCGATTCGCCAACTTCTCAAGTCCAAGGCCATCCTCGCGATCGTGCCCGATGCACGCAAAGCGGTGGCGGTACAACGATGCCTGGAGGGACCGATCACGCCGAAGGTTCCCGCCTCGATCCTGCGTCGGCATCCCGACGTCACGTTATACCTCGACCGCAGTTCGGCGGGCCTGCTGAAGTCCGCCGATGTGGAGGCACACTCCTGAGCGCATGAAGATCCGCTGCCCAGGCTTCGTGGATCTGCACGTGAACGGCTTTGCCGGCGTCGATTTCAATACGCCGGGTCGTTCCGCGGAACAGCTTCAGACTGCCTTGACTGCGATGCGGACGACGGGCGTCACCCGCTGTCTGCCCACACTGATCACCTCCTCGGGGGACCGCTTCGCGGCCTGCGCGTCGGCGCTTGCGGCCTGCCGGGACCCGATGATCGCGGGCATTCACATGGAGGGCCCCTACATCTCGCCCCTCGACGGCCCGCGGGGCGTCCATCCCCGCGCCGACGTGATCCCGGCGTCCTGGGAGGATTTTGAGAGGCGTCAGGATGCAGCCGGAGGCCGCATCAGTCTGGTGACCCTTGCTCCGGAGGTTCCGGGCGCGCTGCGGCTGATCGAGCGGCTGGTCGAGGGGAAGATCCGCGTCGCCGTGGGACACACCGCGGCTGGACGGGAACAACTGCGTGCCGCGGTTTCGGCCGGAGCCACGTTGGCGACTCATTTGGGCAACGGCTGCGCGGCGATCCTGCCCCGCCACGACAACGTGATCTGGGAACAGCTCGCCGCGGATGAACTGAACGCCAGTTTGATCGTCGACGGCTACCACCTGCCTCCGTCGGTCGTGAAGGTGATGATCCGCGCCAAGGGAATCGGCCGCTCCATCCTCGTGACTGATGCGACGGCGGCCGCTCACGCGCCCGCCGGGCGCTATCGCCTGGGCGTGCAGGAGGTCGAGGGACACGCGGCTGGCCGCGTGACGCTGCCCGGACAGACTCATTTGGCCGGTTCGGGCCTCACGATGGACACGGCAGTCGCCAACGTGGTGCGTTTCGGCGCCGCCACGCTGGAAGAGGCCTTGACGCTGGCGTCCGTCAATCCCGCGCGCTTCATGGGCTTCGCTCCGACTGGGCAGGTGGAGGGCGAGTGGGATCAGGAGCGGAAAATGCTCGGCATTGTGAATGTCCACCCCGATGCGGCTGCGTCCGGCGTCCAGACGTGAGAGCCCCGATCCGAGGTTTGCGTTGGTACATCGTGGGCCTGCTGTGCCTGGCCTCCGGTCTCAACTACATGGACCGCCAGACGCTCTCGGTCCTTGCGCAGACGATCCAGGATGACCTGCGGCTCACCGACATCCAATACTCCCACATCACGTCCGCCTTTCTGGTCAGCTACACGATCATGTATGCGGTGAGCGGACGTCTGGTCGACCTGCTTGGCACGCGCCGGTCCTTCCAGATTTTCGTCTCCGGCTGGTCGGTGGCCAATGCGCTGCATGCCTTCGCCCGGACCGCGCTCGAGTTTTCCTGCTTCCGCTTCTTGCTTGGCGCGACCGAGTCGGCCAATTTCCCGGCGGGGGTGAAGGCGGTCACGGAGTGGTTCCCGATGCGTGAACGTGCGCTGGCAGTTGGTATTTTCAATTCGGGTACGGCGGTGGGCGCGGCACTTGCGGCCCCGCTGGTCTCGTTCGTGGCGCTCCGCTGGGGATGGCGGAGCGCCTTTGTCGTCGGCGGCCTGTTGGGCTTCGTCTGGCTGGTGGGTTGGTCGGTGCTCTATCGCCTCCCCAGGGAGCATCGGCGGCTGGACCCGCGCGAACTCGAGTTCATCGAGTCGGACGCCCCTGCGGCGGAAACCGCGGCGCCCGCCTTCTCGCTCCGCGTCCTGGCGACACGCGAATGCTGGGGCTGCATCCTCGCCCGGATGATCACGGACCCCATCTCGTACTTCTTCATCTTCTGGATCCCGAAATTCCTGCAGGAAAAGCGCGGCTTCGACCTCGCGGCACTGG
Source organism: bacterium (assembly GCA_021780625.1). The sequence continues at coordinate 36,543 of JAJXYI010000490.1, forward strand.
GCAAATACGGCTGGATCCCGTTCGTCGCCGCCGCCGCGGGAAACATCCTCGGTGGCGCGCTGCCGAATCGGCTGATCCAGCGCGGCTGGACACTCAACCGGGCGCGCAAGACCGTGATGCTCGCCGCATCCCTCATGATGCCGGTCGCCTGCCTCCTGACCATCCGGGTGCCCAATCCCGCGCTCGCGGTCGCCGCGATCAGCGTCGCCATGGCCTGTCACGGAGCCTGGGCGAACATGACGCTCCCCGCCGAGGTGTTTCCGCACCAGTGGGTGGGCACCGTCTCCGGCCTGGCGGGCATGATGGGCGGTTTGGTCGGAGTGGGCACGCAGCTGGCGATCGGATGGACCGTCCAGCACGGCTCGTTCACGCCGGCCTTCGTGGTCGCCTCATTCGCGCATATCACCGCCTTCGCCGTGGTCTGCATGCTGATCAGCAAACTTGGGCATATCCGAACGCTGGATACGGACTCCCGGGGCAGTCGGATGGACCCGTGACCGAGGCCGTCCCAACCTGGCGCAGGGCGTGACGACGACTTCGGGCGGATCCGGGGTTGGTCGGGGAAGCATGCCCCGATCATCCTCCGCTGACGTCGGGGAGGGGGGCGGGCCGGATACGGCTGTGCCCAGACCTTCTTTCATTCGGTATCTGAGGATCCGGGCATCGATACGACCGCCGCGTTGAAGCCCGCGAGCGGCTTTGGGCGAATGGCGGCGCTGGACGTGCGCGGCGTGCAGACCGGGCGCCGCATTGTGCACCAGACCCGCCACTCGGGCACGACGAGCCGTTGTTCGCCCATCCGTGTTTGGTCATCCTCCGGCCAATCCGCCCATGGGGTTCCGACCTTCGCCGAACTCTGCCTGCGAATCAATGGCGTGCAAGGTTCGCGGGACCAGGTTGCGGAGGCCGGGTCGATCTTACAGGATGTGATCAATCGGGGAGCTGGGATCGGGAAGGGAGCCAACTGCGTGGCGCAGCACCGGGATCAGTGGAAGAAATGGATCCCGGCGAGCGTTGCCGTCGTGACGATGATCCATAGGGTCAAGGCCTGACGGAAGACCGAGCCGCGGAGCAGCTTGAAATCCTCGCGTCCCAGTCCGGCGCCGATCAGGAAGAGCGTGCCGCTGAGCAGGCGCTGGCCTGTGATCGACAGGGCGCCCCAGGCGCTCGCGAACGTGGGCAGGAAGCCCGAGACGATCGAGGCGCCGATGAAAAAGAGCAGGAATATTGGGAAGCGCGCCTTCTTTTTGCCGTGGCTGAACTTCGCGGCGATGAAGCTCAACGGAATGATCCACAGGGCGCGGACCAGCTTCATGGTGGTGGCAATCGGGAGCGCGCCGTGACCGAACGCCGCGGCCGCGCCGACGACGCTGCTGGTGTCGTGGATGGCGAGCGCCGCCCAGACGCCAAAATCATGGGCGCTCATGCCCAGGGCATGACCGACGGGCGGGAAGACGAACAGCGCGATGCCGTTGAGCAGGAACACGACGGCCATGGCGACGCCGGTCTCGCCGATGTCGGCTCCAATGGCCGGGGCGAGCGCGGCGATCGCGCTGCCTCCACAGATGGCCGTGCCGGCCGACACCAGGAGCGAGACCTTTTTCTCGACGCGAAACAGACGGCCGAGCAGCCAGCCCAGGGTCATCACCCCTGTGACCGTGAACAGCGTGAGCACCGCCGAGCCGGCGCCAACTTTCCACAACAGGCCGGGCCGCACTCCGAAGCCGAGCAGAACGACGGACCCCTGGAGCAGCCAGCGGGCGGTGAGGCCCGTCTTGGGCCTCGCCGGATTGCGGAGCGCGAGCGCCCCCGCCACGCCTGCAGCCAGCGCGATCGCCGGGGTCGCCCCCACCGCGGCAAAGACCGCCGCAGCGGCCAGCCAGGGTATCGCCGGCTTCCAACCCACCGGTTCCGTTTGTACAACTGTATTCATGTGGGGCCTAGCTTAGCAGGCTCCCACGTTCAATGGGGTTTAACTTATTGAATCGATCGTTAGATTTCATCTAATCAAAGCCGATGTCTGTGACCCTTCGTCAGCTCGAGGTCTTCGTGGCCGTCGCGCGCTCCGGCAGCCTGGCGGAGGCTGCGGCGCGCGTGAACCTGTCGGCGCCCGCGGCGAGCGTGGCCCTGCGCAACCTCGAGTCGTCTTCGGGCGGCCCGCTCTTCGTGCGCGCCGGCCGGGGGCTCCGCCTCAACGACCGCGGACGACGCCTGCTGACAGGGGCCGAGGGGCTGGTGGCCGGAGTGAGGGAATGGGTCGGCTCGGCGCGCGGAGGTCCCGACGCCCTCACGGGTCAGCTCCGGCTCGGCTGCAGCATGACGATTGGAAACTACTGCATGCCCGCGCTGCTGGCGCGTTTTCGCACCCTCATGCCCAAGGTCACCGTCGCCATGCTCATCGGAAACTCCGAGGAGGTCGCCACCGGCCTGCGCGATGGTACGATCGACCTGGGCCTGGTTGAATCGGAGGAGATCCCGGCGGACCTCGACGCGGAACATTGGACGGACGACGTCATGGTCGTGGTGGGGCCGGCAGGGCATCCGCTTGGACAGCGAGGCCTGCTTTCGCCAAAGGACCTGGCTGGCCAGCACTGGCTTGTGCGTGAGCCGGGCTCGGGCACCCTGAGCGTCACCCGCGGGCTTCTGGCGAAGGTCCCGGGAATCGCGGGGACGACCGAGTGGGCGAGCGTCGAGGCCCTGATGCGCGGTGTCGAACACGGCATGGGCCTGGCGCTGCTCTCGATGCATGCGGTGGCGGACAAGGTCGAGGCGGGACGGCTCGTGGTGCTGCCCCTGCGACGCGCGATCCACCGCCGATTCTATCTTCTGACTTATCCCGGCCAGCACGCCTCGACGCTGGCCTCGGCCTTCAAGGCCTGGCTGAGGCACAACAAACCGGAGCGCCATCCGGTCCCGTCCACCCCGACGCCTGCCCCCAAGGCCTCGCTCAGGCGGAGCCCGGATGCACCGCGGTCCTAGATCGAGGGCTCCTCAGCGTCGTCCGTGGGCGGAAACGCCAGACGCTCCAGCGGGACCCGCGCCGCCTCATTGGCCAGTCCCACCAGCTCCTCGACCACCGTGACGGGATCCTCCTCGTAGCGCAGCGCTTCGAAGCGGTCCTTCGCAGCACGATAGTCCGCCGGCGAGGCCATCCAGCGGTCGATAATACCCGCAAAATCGGAGCCCGTTTCGATCTTCTCGCAGCCGGCGCCATTGCGGAAAAATTTCCACGTCAGCAGCTCCTGCGGCATGATGCCTCCAAAGGCGTTGAACACGATCGGGCAGCGGAAATGCAGCGCCTTGGCGCAGGTGGTCGTCCCTCCGCGAGTCACGATGGCGTCGCTCACCTGCATCAGCAGGTGCACGATCTCCGAATACCCCTCGACGTAGCAGGCAAACTCCGGGTGGTTGGCGCGCCAGTGCACGAGATGATTGTACGCCTCGCGATTCTTGCCGCAGATCACGATCGCCTGGCAGCGGTCGGCGTGTTTCACGAGCGCGGGCAGCAGGTCCAGGTGATTGTTGGCCCCGTTGCCGCCGGTCGCGAGAAAGACGGTGAAGCGGTCGGGCTTGAGGCCGAGGCGGTCGTGACGAAAGCGCGGCACGTCCGGCCCGGACACGACCTCCGTGTAGGCCCGCGGGCGCATCAGGTGTCCGCGGATGCGCGAGCGCTCGGCGGGCACGCCCTTCCTGACGGCGTAGTCGTTGGCCGTGCGGGTGCGGGAGATGTAGAGATCGACGGACGGCTCGATCCAGTTGCGCGAGTAGCCCCAGCCACCGGAAAATTCGCCGCAATAGGTGGCGCAGCGCACGGAGTCGGCGCCGAGCAGCTTGCGCGCGACCTGGAAATAGCCGCGGTTGAGGCAGTCGTGCACGCTGAAGACCAGGTGCGGTTTGTAGTCGAGGAGAATGTCCCTGTAGTATGAGGCTCCGAACTGGACGGAGTTGCTGTTCAGATAACTGAGCGCCTCGACGAACGTGTAGTAGGGGGTATGCAGATACGGCGCCTTTTTCTGTATCCAATTGTAGAAGTCCACGCCCGCGCGGTTCAGGAACGACGAGTCCTCGAGCATCTGTTCGATCCGGACGTCCACCTGGTGGCGGTAGAGTTGGAAGCACCATTCGGCAAAGGCCTGGGCGCGCGCGTCGTGGCCGCCGCCGGTGCTGGAAGTGAGGACGAGGATGCGGATCTTGGACATGGAGCGGGATCAGCCGAGGTGGAAATAGCGGGCCTCGGCGGCCCGGCGCCAGGACGACGGGGCGACCGAGGCGAGGGCGGGCGCGATCCTGGCCTGGAAAAACGAACCCGAGCGGACGACTCCGCTGCGCCCCCGGGCAACGGCGCGCAGCAGGTCCCGCGCGGCCCGCTCCGGAGTTGGCGCCGCGGCCAGCGTCGCCTCGAGCCTCTCCCACACGCGCCGCTCCACCGGGTCGGCGCCCGGGTTCCTGCGCCCCTGCATCGCCGTGTTGAAGCCTGTGCGATAGTCGCCGGGACGAAAGTCGACGACGCTCACGCCGGTGCCCCGCGCCTCGGCCATCAGGCTCTCGCCGAGTGCGGCGAGCCCGGCCTTGGCAACATTGTAGCCGCTCATGAAGGGCAGGGGAAACTCGACTGCGAGCGAGGAGACATGGACCAGACAGCCGCGGCGGCGGGTGAGCATCCCGCGAAAGGCGGCCCGGCTTAGGCGCGCGGTGGTGAGAAGCATCGAGCGAACCTGCTCCTCCCAGGCCTGGTCGCCGACCTCGGCGAAACGACCGAACAGGCCGTAGCCCGCGTTGTGCACGACAAGGTCGAAGCCGCCGGCGGCCGTGTCGGCCCGGGCGAACGCGGCAACCGCGGCGTCGGGGACGCCCAGGTCGAGTTCGACCGCGTGAAACTCGGCGTGTCCGGTAAGTGGTGACAGCCGGGCGGCGTCGCGCGCGGTTCCCCACACGGCGACGCCCTCGTCGAGCAGGGCCCGTGCGAAGGCGAGCCCCAGCCCCGCGCTCGCGCCCGT
>JAJXYI010000291.1 GCA_021780625.1 bacterium
GCTCGCCCGCTTCATCAAGATCTTCCCCTCGATCCAGTCTCTCGTCGCCGGCGAGGCCGAGAGCCGCGAGGAGCAGCTCGTGGTCTCCCGCCCCAGCTACGAACGCAAGCGGGCCGAGTACGACCTCATCATCACGAAGAAGATTCCCGAGAACTCGAAGGCCATCGCGGTCGCCCGCGAGCACGGCGACCTCCGGGAGAACTCCGAGTACAAGATGGCCAAGCAGGACCAGCAGGTCCTCATGGCGCAGAAGGCCAATCTCGAGCGCGAGCTCTCCCACGCACGCATGACCGACTTCAAGGACACGGCCACCGACCAGGTCGGCATCGGCAGCGTGGTCGTCGTGCGCAACGACGCCGGCGCCACGGTCTCCTACACGATCCTCGGCGCCTGGGACAGTGATCCGGCGCAGCACATCATCTCGTACAAGACGCCCTTCGGCCAGAGCCTGCTCGGGAAGAAGACCGGCGACCGGGTGATCGTGCGCAGCGGAAACACCGAGGAATCGTACCAGATCGCGACGATTTCACGCTACGCCGACCAACAGGCCTGATCCTGCAGGGCGTGGCATCCAAACCGCGCCCTTAGTATTTGGAACGCCGGGGATCTGCGCCGCCCGTTCTCCGGTCACGTCTTTATTCCGCCCACCGTCCAATCCCGTCTCCCTGCCGCCCAGGATGATCCTGCTTCTGCTCAAAGGCTTCGTGATCGGGTTTGCCATCGCAGCCCCCATCGGCCCGGTGGGGCTCCTGTGTATCCGAAGGTCCATTGCAGACGGGAGGCTGGTCGGCTTCATCACCGGATTGGGTGCGGCCGTCGCCGACGCCACCATGGCGGTGGTCGCGGCCTTCGGCGTCAAACCGATCATCGACTTCCTGCTCGGCCACCGCACCGCCTTTGAATTTGCGGGAGGAGTGATCCTCGTCGGCATGGGACTCGCAGCGATGCGGGTCAAACCGCCGACAAAGTCCACCCAGTCCGTGGGCCCGATCCATGCGCCGAACTTCACGCGGGCATTCCTCTCCACGATCGCGCTGACCTACGCCAATCCGGTCACCATCTTCTCTCTGCTGGGCATCTTCACCGCCTTTGGCGTAGCCCTGAAAACCGAAGGCTGGGTCGAACCGGCCTGGCTGGTTTCAGGAGTCTTCCTGGGCTCGACCGCCTGGTGGTTCGTGCTGAGTTTCTTTGCGGGCTGGTTTGGTCGAAAACTCAACACGAAGCTGCTCCGGACAATCAATATCGCCACGGGCGCTCTGCTCCTGCTCTTCGGCCTGTATCAGCTCGGAGCCGGGATCGTCCGAATCGGCTGACCCCGGCCGGGCCGCCCCACTCCGGAGTTGTCCTTACCGGGTTCGCCTGTTTCCTCGGCCTAAACGCGTGAACGCATCCTGGGACATCCTGAAGAGCCTCTCCGACCCCACCCGCCTGCGCCTGCTCGTGCTGCTCTCCCGCGAGGAGCTGTCGGTGGCCGAGCTGCAGGAAATCCTGTCGATGGCCCAGTCGCGCATCTCATCCCAGCTCGCGGTGCTCCGCCAGGCGGGCATCGTGCACGACCGTCGCGAGGGGAAAAAGGCATTCTATTCGCTTCGCGAAGACCTGCCCGAGCGGGTGCGTTCCCTCGTGAGCGCGGCGGTCGACTCCGTCGCGGATCTACCGGAAGTCGCCGAGGACGCCGAAAATCTGGCGCGCATCCTCCTGAAACGCCGGCGACAGTCGGAGGAATATTTCAATCTCATCGCGGGCAAGCTCGGACGCGGCTACTGCCCCGGGCGCTCCTGGGAGGCGATCGGGCACCTCGCGCTCCGCCTGGTCCCCCGCATCACCGTGGCCGACCTCGGCGCGGGCGAGGGACTCGTATCCCAACTGCTCGCGCGCCGGGCCGAACAGGTCTGGTGCATCGACAATTCACAGCGCATGGTCGAGGTCGGCACCGAGCTGGCCCGCAAGAACGGCCTCGCGAACCTCACGTACAAGCTGGGCGACATCGAGGCCGTGCCCCTTCCCGACCGCTCCGTCGACCTCGCCATTCTCAGCCAGGCCCTGCACCACGCCCAACATCCGCAGAAGGCAGTCCAGGAAGCCCACCGCATTCTCAAACCCGGCGGCGAACTGCTCGTGCTCGACCTCAAGGAGCACGATTTCGAGCGGGCCCGCGAACTCTACGCCGACGTCTGGCTCGGATTTCGCGAAAGCGCCCTCCACGGATTCCTGAAGAAGGCCGGTTTCCAGAAGGTCGACGTCACCACGGTCGCCCGCGAGACGACGGAGCCATTCTTCGAGACTCTGCTTGCGTCCGGCACGCGGTGACCGCCGAACGGGCGCGTCAGACCACGCGCGTCCAGAGGACCTTCAGGTAGCGGCTGTCGAGACAGTTCGAATACACCGGGTGGTCGCCGCCCGCTCCCGTGCGGTCGATGATCTGGAGCCGCCTGTTCAGCCGATGGGCAGCCTTGATCACGTGCCCCTCGAAGTCCTCGAGTGAGACCAGTCCGGAGCAGGAGCAGGTGACGAACACGCCGCCCGGCTTCACGAGGCTGATGGCGAGCTGATTGAGATCCTCGTACTTCCGACGTCCCTCCGCCGAACCCTCGGGTTCGCGCGTGAGCACAAACTTCGGCGGATCCAGGAGCACCGCATCCCATTGCTCGCCGTTTTTTTGCATCTGGCGCGCGTAGGCAAATGCGTCAGCATGCACCCAGCGCAGGCGCGCGGGCGGGATCTGGTTCAGGTTCGCATTGCGGCGGGCCTGTGCGATTGCCTTCTCGTCGAGATCAACGCCGGTCACTTCCTGGGCGCCGCCCTTCTGGGCCGCGGCGATCGCGAATCCTCCCGTGTAGCAGCACAAGTCCAGCACGCGAAGGCCCTTCACGAACCCGGCGAACCGATGACGGTTGTCGCGCTGGTCGCAGAAAAACCCCGTCTTGTGTCCGGCAACAAAGTCCACTTCGTACCGGACCTCATGCTCGTGCACCCGGACCTTCGGGGGCGCCGACGCCACGATTTCCTTCACCAGCGAGGGCTTCATACCCTCGAGGCTTCCCAGGTCGTGGTCCACGTGGATGTGCGCATGCCGGGTTCCCGCGAGTTCGTGCAACAGCGGCAGCCAAGACGGCAGGCGCTGGAAAATGCCCAGGCTGTACACGTCGCAAAACAGCACGTCGCCATACCGGTCGATTGTGAGTCCGCTCAGACCGTCGCCGTCGGAGTTGATCAGCCGGTAGGCATCCGTCGCCTGGTCGAGACCCAGGATGTCCCGTCGAAGCGCGACGGCACGGCGGATCGCCTGTTCGAAATAGGACTCGTCGACCGGCTCCGTGGAGTGGCAGACGACGCGCAGCGGGATCTTGGCGCGCGGATTGTAGAGTCCCGCCCCCACCCGTTTCCCGGCCTTGTCATAGACGCTCACCCAGTCGCCGGGCTTCGCCCCCTGCGACACCTCGCCAAGCATGCGCGGGAAGACTGCGGGTTGAAAGGTATAGAACTTCAACTGCGCCCAGGGGCGCTCCCAGGTGGAGCGGTCGTAGGTCTGCGGGAGATCGGACATGCGCACCGTGTTTAGCCCCGGCCCCTCCCGATGCAATGGAAGACATCGCGGTGCGATTCCGACCGCCGTCCTCCGGGTACAGCTTCGAATTGCGCCGACCGGCCCTTCTGTGCTAACCGTCCTCACTTCGACTCCCCGCCGACAGATCCAGCATCATGGCCCCCGTCCACCGCTTCCTCCTCGCAGGCTTGGCCGCCACGGCTTGCGCCTGCGCGGGAAGCGAGTCCGACTCGCCCGGCCGAGTTCTCCTCTTCTCGAGACCCGATTTTCGCGGGCAATGCCTGATCCTGCCCGCCGGCGCCTCGGTCGCCGACCTGGCAGGGCTCACCGACCCGGCGGGCCGGCGCTGGGACGATCGTATCGCGTCGGTTAAAATCGACGGCAATGCGCGCCTCGAGCTGTTCGCCGATTCCAGGTTTCACGGAGCCCGCCTCGATGTCGTTTCGTCGGCTGGCAACCTCGGAAGGTATCCCCTCGGGCCTGGATCCTGGATGGCCCAAGCCTCCTCGGTCCGCGTGCTGACACAGGCGAACGGAACGGCCGCCCGTGGCGCTCGAACGGTCGAGGACGCCAATCAGATGATCGAAGCCGACTACGTCGACCTGCTCGGACACCGGCCGGACTACGCTGCGCTTCAGTATTACCGCTCCCGCGTGTTGGACGATCGATGGACCGCAACCCGCCTGCGCGCGGCCTTGAGGGCAAGCCCCGAGTTCGCCCACCGCAACATTCCCCAACTGGTCGATCAAGCCTATCTGGCCGAACTCGGCCGCCGGCCGGACGCGAAGACCCGCGGGATCTGTGAACGCCTGGTGGCTGCGCGAAATTGGTCGGAAAGCGATCTGCGCCAGGAACTGCAGCGCAGCGAGGAAGCGCGTCGTTTTCGCGCCCGAAACACTGTCCGACTCGCCTACCGCACCGTGTTGGGACGCGAGCCCGACGCGGTCGGAATGTCTCGCTATCAGAAGCGGGTTCTCGGTGGCTGGACTCTTCGCGAACTCGAGGATCGGCTCGCCCGAAGCGTCGAATACCGGCGCCTGCACCCGCAGGCCGGCGTTCAGCCCTGATTCTTGCCGAACAGCAGACGCAGGGAGTTCAGGCAAACCACCACAGTGCTGCCCTCGTGCGCGGTGACGCCCAGCGCCAGCGGCACCAGGCCCGCGATCGACGCTCCAGCCATCACGACCACCACGCCGAGCGAGATCGTGAGATTCTGCCGGATGACAGCCTTGGCCCTGCGGCTCAGGCGGTGCGCAGCCAGGAAGTTCTCGATACGATCGTGCATCAGGATCACTTCCGCCTGTTCGAGCGCCGCATCGCTTCCCCGCGCGCCCATCGCCACGCTCACGTCGGCGGCTGCCAGGCTCGGCGCGTCGTTGACACCATCGCCGACCATCGCGACGCGGTGGCCCGCCTCGCGCAGCGCCTGGATGGAAGCCACCTTGTCCTCCGGCGATAGCCCCGCCTTCACTTCATCCAGCCCCAGCTGAACCGCCACGGCCTCGGCCGCGTGACGGCGATCGCCGGTCAGCATTACGGTCCGGACCCCGAGCTTGCGGAGTGCCGCGAGCACCCCCTTCGACTCCTCGCGGATCTGGTCCTGCAGCAGGATGCGTCCCACGAGTTCGCGGCCGATCACCCAGACTTCGCTCAGCTCGGGTGCAGCCGGAGGAAGTTCGCGGGCCCAATCCGACAACGGGCCGGATTCCAGCAACTCGCGCCGACCGAGCAGCACGGTTGCTCCATCCATTTTGCCAAGGAGCCCCTTGCCGGTGAGCGATTGAAACTCCTCCAGCTCCATCGCCCTCACGCCTTCCGCGCGTGCGTGCCGGACGATCGCCCGCGCGATCGGATGCTGGGACTTCGACTCGAGCGCAAAGGCGAGCTCCATTACCTGGCGTTCCCGTCCCGCGGGAAAACTCTCGCAGTGCACGACGCTCAGTTCTCCCGTGGTCAGCGTCCCCGTCTTGTCGAGGGCCACCGCATCGACCTCCGCCAGCTTCTCGATCGCCGCACCGCCGCGGAACAGGACGCCATGCCGGGCGCCCCAGGCGATTGCAGCGAGGATCGCCGACGGGATCGAAAGCACGAGCGCGCAGGGGCTCATGACCACCAGCAGCGTCATCGCGCGGTAGAATGCGGAGCGGACGCCATCAATATTGTCGAATGGAGGCAGATGAAAACCGAGCCACCAGACGAAGAACATCGCCGCACACAGGCCGAGCACCACCACGCTGTAGCCGGCACCGAACTTGTCAGTGAATCGCTCGCTGGGGGCGCGCAGTTTCTGGGCGGTCTGGATCAGGCGGATGATCTTCTGGAGCGTGCTCTCCCCCGGCAGGCGCACCACGCGGTATTCGACCACTCCCCACAGGTTGAGCGTGCCGCTGAACACCTCGTCGCCGGACCCCTTCTCGACCGGCACAGCCTCCCCCGTGAGCGCGGATTCGTCGCTTGCGCTTCGTCCCTTCACCACGGTGCCATCGGCCGCGAAGGCATCGCCGGGCTTCGCGCGGACCAGCTGGCCGACCCGGAGCTGCTCGACGGGCACCTCGTGCTCGGCGCCGTTCTCGTCCACCAGTGTCGCCACCTTCGGCGCGGACTTCAGGAGCGCGCTGACTTCCCGATGGGTTCGGTCGAGCGCATATTCCTCCATCGCCCCCGAGGCCGAGAAGAGAAACAGCAGCAGCACCGCCTCGCCCCAGGCTCCGATCGCCACCGCGCCAATCGCCACCGCGAGCATCAGGAAATGAATGTCGAGCCGGAGCTGCCTGAGGTTCTGCCAGGAATCGATCGCCGCATCCCAGGCTCCGGCGACCAACGCCACCGCGTAGAACGCATGAGGCATCCAGTGAGGACCGACCCCCAGGTGGTGCACGACCACGCCCGCCAGTCCGAACACACCGCAGACGCCGGCGAGCATCGTGAGCTGCCGCCACTCGGCCTCCTCGTGGGCCTCGGCAGCCGCAAGTTCCGCGGCTGAAGGTCCGGACAGTGGCGCCCAAGTGAACTCCTTCCACTGCCAAAAACGCGTCGCGGTCGAGCACGACTCCCCAGCAATCTCGGTCACGGTCCCCTCCTGGCGAACCTTGAATCCCATCGGCGCCGACCCCGGCACGGCGAGCTCCGACTCAATGGCTCGCACCGTCTCCTCGAGGCGTTCCCTGAACTCCTCGAGTTCAACCTTTCCGAGGGTCGCCACCGACACGGTGTGCGTCGCCACGTCGATGCGCACGGCTTCGACTCCCGGCTGCCGCTTCAGGAACTCCGCTAGGGTCTGGGCCCAATTGTTGTTCATGATCGCCCATCAAACTAAGCCAGGGCATCGGTGGCCAGACCGATCCGGAGACTCCCACGCCATGCAGACCACCGATTTCACTCATTCGTTTCGGGTCGGTCACGGAGGCGTGACCCCGCGTCGCGTACCATGCCTCATCGAATGCAGGCGACTATTCTCACTGTCGACGACGAGCGCGACGTCCTGGAACTGATCCGTTTCCACCTTAGCAAGGCGGGCTACGACGTCATCCAGGCGACCAGCGGGCGCGAGGCGCTCGAGGTCATCCGGTGCCGGGCGCCGGACCTCGTGCTGCTCGATCTCATGCTCCCGGACATCGACGGCTTCGGCGTATGCGAGATTCTGCGACGCCAGCCCGCCACGGCCACGATTCCGATCGTGATCGTGAGCGCCTGGGCCGCCCCGGACTCGCGGCACCTCGGCCTCGAGCTTGGCGCGCTGGACTACGTCACGAAACCCTTCAGTCCCAAAACCCTGGTGGAACGGGTGCAGCGGCTCCTGGACCTGCGCCAGCCGAACGGACGGCGGGCGGGCTGAGCCGGCGCGCCTCAGGGCGTCGTCGGATTTGCGCCCGCGTTCTTCTTCACCTGTTCGGTGTGCCGGACGTCCTTGCCCTTCGCAAGGTAGATGGTCTCCTCGGCGATGTTTGTCGCATGATCGGCGATACGCTCGATGGATTTCGACACGAACATCAGCTCGATCGCACGGGTCGTCGTCCGCGGATCCTCGACGATGTAGCTGGAGAGCTCCCGGTACAGCTGCTTGTTGATGCGGTCGACGTCGGCATCGCGCCGGCACACCGCGAGCGCCTTCTCCTCGTCGCCGTTGAGGAAACACTGGAGCGAGTCGCGAAGCATTTCGACGGCGATCTCGGCCATGCGGGGAAGGTCGATGTACGGCTTGAGCTGGGGCTCGGCGGCAAGCTTGATGGCACGCTTGGCGATACCCGTGGCCTCGTCGCCGACGCGTTCAAGATCGTGGCCGGCCTTCATGCCGACAATCACGAGGCGCAGGTCGGAGGCGATGGGCGAACGCAGGTTGATGAACCGGATGCCCTCGTCATCGATCTTCACCTCGAGCTGGTCCAGTTCGTCGTCCCGGGTGATGACCCGCTCGGCCAGGCCGAGGTCGCCTTCAATCAGGGCGCGGGTGGCGTCCTTGACCTGTGAGACCGCCGTCTCGCCCATGAGGATCAGGTGCGAGCGGAAGGTCTCGAGTTCGGCGTCGAAGAAGCGCTTCAGGATCGGGAGATCCGGATTTGATGAAGGCAGCATTGGGATAAGGGATGGGCCCGAAATTGGGAGAGCCGGGCGTTTCGTCGGATTATGGTGCGGTGTACGTGGGTGACACCTGACATAATCGTGCGCGTCCGCGAGCGTTGGACAAGCTCGCGCCGTCGAAAAACTGAAATGAGAAGGGGCGGCCCCAAAGGCCGCCCCGTTGCAAACAAGCCTAGTCCAAAGAGGAGATCAGAACGCGATCTGGCCGAAGAGGCCGAACTCGTCGTACTTGGCCACCTGGCTGGCGCTGGCGGGATTGTCGACGCGCTCGTTCTTGTACACGAGGGCGAGGTCGACGCCCTTGTAGGCATTGTACTGGATGCCCACGTTGAAGTACTTGTCCTTCTCGGACGAGAACAGGGTCTTGCTGGGCTTCGCCTCGTCGTAGCGGGCGAACGCGGCGAACGGACCGCTGAGGGTCACGTTGCCGAAGACGGAGTAACCGTCAGCCTTGTCGGAGGACGTCGAGGCGGTGTAGCCCCAGTTGTCTTCGGTGAAGTACTCGCCGCCGAGGCGGAAGGCCTTGGTCGAGTAAACCGCCAGGGCGCTGAAGCGGCTGGCCGTGCGGGTCGCGAGAGGAGCGGTGTTGCTGTCCTTGCCCTGCTTGCCGGAGTAACCGCCGACCGCGAGCGTGAGGCCCTTGACGGGCTGCATGGAGACGCGACCCTCGAAATCAGCCGACTTGCTGCGGCCCGGGTTCTTGTAGCCGCCGCCGTTCACCGCCGCGACGTTGTAGCTGAACATGCCGCTGCTGCCGAGCAGGTGGACGCCCCAATCGGCCGAGTTGGCCATGTGGAGGCGGTCCGTCAGCGTGTTCTCAACGTAGCGGAAGCCGTAGTTGTCTTCCACGAACGGAATCCAAGGCATGTTGGCCGAACCGATCTGGACGATCGCCATCGGATCGAGCTTGGCCTGGATGTATGCGGTCTTGATGAAGGTCGAAACCGCACCGGTTCCGCTGGAGTAGCCGGAATCGGTGTTGATGTTCATCGACCAGACCTTGTTGAAGGTGTGAGTGGCTCCGAGGTAGAAGCGCTTCACGTCCGTGCCGAAGCCGCTGGGATTGACCTTGGTGCCCGCGGCATTCTTCGCCTCGATGTTCGAGAAATCGAAGAAGAGCTTGCCACCGATCGAGGTGGTAGGCTCGTTGGCCGTTGCCTGGGCGGCGGCCGCCTGAGCCTGCTTTACGTCGTCGGCGGTGATCACACCCTTCTTGATCAGGATGTCGATCAGCTGGTTGTCAGCCTGTTGGGCGAAGGTCGCGGAAGCCGCGAGAGCGAGCGTGCCGAGCAGGGCGAGCCACTTTTTCTTATGGGAGAGCATGGTTATCTTGGTCTTCGTCGTTGTTTTGGTCAGCCTAACGAACCCAGGGCAGCCATCCCGGCACCTGAGAGGTCCCGGAGATAGGGCGGCAACGGATTCGCTTGTTAGGTTGTTCGTGCAGCGTCTGCGGTACGGTCCCGCAAATGTGCGGGCGGAGACTGCCAGCCAATTGTTACGATTCCATGGCGACGTTGTTACGTGACGGCAAAG
>JAJXYI010000591.1 GCA_021780625.1 bacterium
GGCGACCGGCAAATCGACGGTCCAGGCGCTTGCCATGGCGACGCGGCAGACCCGCTCCCCGCGGCTCCGCGGTGCGGTCGGCGTCGTGATCGAGGCGGTGTCGCGCGGCGAGGAGCTGCATCGGGCCTTCGGCGCGCTTCCCGGGGAGTTTCCGCCTGCGGTGGTCGCCCTGGCTGCGACCGCGGCGCGGTCCGGATTGGAGGATGGCGGGCGCCTGTTCGTATCGTTGTCGGAGCGGCTGGGCCGGGACGCCCGCCTGGGGCGTCGGCTGGTGGCGGCGCTGGCGTATCCGGCGCTGCTGTTGACCATGGCATTGGTGGCTGCGGGCGTGCTGGAGACCGTTGCGCTTCCTCCGATGGTCGAGCTTTTCCGATCGATGGGTGCCGAGCTTCCGGCCATGACGGCGTTCTTCTATCGACTGGCGGGGGCCGTGGAGGGACACCTGCCAGCGACAGCCGTCGTCGCGGCGTCAGCGCTCGTGGCGGTCGTGCCGCTCTCGAGGAGGGCGCTGCGTTCCGCGAGCTTCCAGCGCGCGACGCTGCGCCTGTGGGGCGTGGGTCCGGTCCTGCTTGCCCGTGCGCTCGCCCGCGCCCTGGGCACCTTCCTGCTGCTGCGGCGAAGTGGCGTTCCCAACCGCGAGGTCTTTGCGCTCGCAGGAGCCGCGTCGGGAAACGCGACCGTGGAGGATTTTTTTCGCGACACCTATGCGCGGGTCGCGCAGGGCGAAAGCCTGGAGGAGGCGTTCCTCGCCGAGCGGCACCGCCTCGGTGACGAGGGGATCCGTCTCGCGGGGCGCATCGAGGCGGGACTCGAGGGAGGCGATCTGCCCGCCCTGCTTTCCGAGGTCGTGGATGACCTGACCGACCGCGCCGATGCCCGCGCGGCAGCCCTTCCCAAGCTGGTCGAACTTCCAATCCTCATGGTTTGCGGAGTCATCGTCGGCACGCTGCTGCTGGCGATGTTCCTGCCTTACCCGAGCCTGCTTGGCGACGTCGCGCGCCAGATGTCGGCCCATTGAAACGCGATGCCAACCGGAGAGCCCCTGATGTCCGCCTTCCTTATTGTCCGCCGCCTGCTTGCCCCCTGTGTGTTTGCCGCCTCGATTCACGCCGCCTCGGACGGCATGAAACCGGTCCGGGCATCCGCCGGTTCCCCTGCGGGCCGGATGTTGTCCACGTTTGTGCCGACGCCTGTCGCGGCTGCGCTTGCGCCGGAGACCCTGAAGGGCACCGAACTGCGCAGGCTCGAGCAGCTGCCGCCGGTCGCCATTCCGATCCAGGATGCGCCGCTAGGCACGGCGGTCTCCGCCGTGGCTACGGCCGCTGGTATGAATTTCGTGGCCCCGCCCGCCGGCGAATTTGCGGAGAACGTGACCTTCTCCGCGAAGGTGAATCCCTGGCGCCTGCTCGGCATCCTGGGCGACCGCTACGGGTTCACGTGCCGGTTCGACAATGGCGTCTGGCTCTTCGACCGAACCGTCGTGGATGCCCTCGAATCGCGAACCTACACGCTCAAGCACACGAACCTCGATGTGTACAAGGCGGCCCAGAACTCATTCAACCTCCTGTCCACCGGAACGCCAGGCGCCGGTGAGAACGGCATGAACGCCCAGGCCGGCGGGCTGGTGTTCACGCCCGAGACGCGGAAGATCATCGACGATATCCAGGACCTGCTCGGCATCGCCCGCGCCTCGGGGCGCCCGGGCGGAGCGGACGAGGCGCGCAAGGGAGGCGGACGCGTGCTGTACCTGCCCGACGCGAACGCACTGTTCGTGACCGCCACGCCCGGCCAGCACACCCGGGTGGCCGAGTACCTCCGCGTGGTGGACCGGCCCGTTCGGCAGATCCGCATCGAGGCCCGGTTCTTCGAGACGACCCACGATCCCAAGCTCGTGCTCGGCATCGACCCCTCGGGCGCGCAACCCGGCGTGACGCTTTCGAACCTTCAGACCCAGATCGACCTCGGCCGCGTGCGCGCCACGCCCTATCCCGACAAGGTGCTGCTGTCGGCCGACGCGCTGAAGCTCCAGGTGAACGCCCTGAGCACCGACGAGAGGAGCCGTCTCGTGAACAATCCCTCGGTTGTCGTCGCGAACAACCGCGAGGCGTATTTCTCGGTTGGTGACGAGGAGCCCTTCGTGTCGGCCAACAGCATCAGCCCGGCGGCCCTCGACGGCGGATTCGGCACGACCCAGGCCCACATCGCGATCCGGCGCATCGGCACCTCGGTCAATCTCGTGCCGACCCTGTTTCCCGGAGAGCCCGGCGGGCCGGCCCGGATCCGCCTGGCCGTGCGCATCGAGGTCGGCGTGCTCAAGGGTTTCCGGCACATCAACACGGTCGACGTCCCGGTGGTGTCGTCACAGAAGTATGAATACACCGTGTTCGTGCGGCCCGGGGAGACGCTCGCCTTTGGCGGGCTCTCGGGCGTTGCGGAGGGGGAGACGGTGAAGAAGGTCCCGCTTGTGGGCGACATTCCGGTGCTCGGTTACGCGTTCAAGTCGCGCGACCGCCGGAAGAGCCAGCGAAACCTCGTGGCGTACCTCACGGCCAGCGTGCTCGAGGAGGACGCCGCGCCCCCGGCAGCGGGCGGGAGGACGGGTCGGTGAGCGCAAAGAGCCTGCGCCTGGCGGATTTTGGATGCGACCTTTGCGAGGCGGCCCTCTCGGGTTTGCTCGACCCGGTCGCCTGCCGTCCGGAGCTGGTGCAGGCGGTGCTCCTCATTCTGGCGCGCAGGACCAAGCGGTCCCCGGTGCTGGTGGGTGAGCCGGGGGTGGGCAAGTCGGCGGTCGTCGAGGGGCTCGCCCGCGATTTTGCGGCTGGCGAGGTGCCGGCGGTGTTGCGCGGCTGGACGATCTTCTCGCTCGACCTGGGTGCGCTGGTGGCGGACACCCGTTACCGGGGCGATTTCGAGGGGCGGCTTCGCAACCTCGTGGCGGCGCTGCGTGCGCCCGACGCACGGCGAATCCTGTTTGTCGATGAGATTCACCTCCTGGACCGCACCGGCCGCAGCGAAGGGGGCCTTGATGCCGCCAACCTGCTCAAGCCGCTGCTCGCGCGCGGCGCGCTGCCCTGCATCGGTGCCACCACACCTGCGGAGTGGGCCAGCCTGGTCAGGCGCGATCCCGCGCTCGAGCGGCGATTCCAGCCCGTGATCGTCCCTGAACCCACCCGCGAACAAACCCTGGAGATCCTGCGCGTCCTGCGCCCTCGCTTCGAGCACCACCATCGCGTGCGAATCTCCGACGGCGCCCTCCGTGCCGCCATCGAGCTGCCGCTGCTCCGCGAGTGCGGTTCGCGCGCCCATCCCGACCGTGCGATCGACAGGCTGGACACCGCCTGCGCAAGGGTGGCGCTCGGCGCGGTGAGGGCCGAAAACGATGGCGCGGAGCCCGAGGCGGGAGGCGCGTTCGATTTCGAGGCGCTTGCACGACTGCGGCGGATGCGCCGGCGAGGACCGATCCCGGGCGGACGGCCCGAGGTGCTCGCCGAGCATGTCGAGGATTGAGCCGCGCTTCGCGTCGGTTCAGGCGCCTGCCGCCCGCGCCCGGGCCCTGACGATGAGCGCAAGCAACGCGGCGTAGTCCTCGTCCCGGGACGCGCTCTCGATCACGAAGTCGAACCGGTCCCGCTCGAGCCGCTCCGCGGCCGCGGTGCGCATGCGCCGCTCGATCTCTTCCGTGCCATCTGTCCCTCGCCCGACGAGGCGCCGGCGGGATACCTCGAGCGGAAGGTCGATGAACACCGTGACCAGGCAGCGCCGAAGCAGCGCGTTTGACTCGGCCGCCCGGCGGAATGAGTTCACGCCCTGCACGTCGACGTTGATCACCAGGCTGCGCCCCGCGGCCAGCGGCCCGAGGACCGCGCTCGCGAGAGTGCCGTAGCGATTTTTCTGATGCACCCAGGCCCACTCGAGGAATTCACCCGCGGCGATTCGGCGGTCGAACTCCTCCGGGCTGAGAAAATGATAATCCACCCCGTCGCGCTCGCCCTCGCGCGGGGGCCGGGTTGTCGCGGTGACCACTCGTTCGAAGCCCCCTTCCGAACGCACGAGCCGTTCACACAGGGTCGTCTTCCCCGAGCCGGCCGGCCCGGCGAGCACAATCAACACGGGGACAGTCTGGGATTGGTGGCCCATGGTCGACCGACGCCGGGGCTCAGTACGTGAAGGCCACGACGCACAGCAGCACGCCATAGGCGGCCACCGCGCCCCCCAGAACCTTGCCGCGCGACGGCTTGTGCTGCAGCCATTCGATGAAGTCGCGCACCCGGTAGGGCTGCGCGCCGATCCAAAGGCTCAGGAATATCAGCAGGTACACGAAGCTCACCAGAAACAGGCGCTGCGGATACTGGTACAGCATGTAGGCGCTCCTCAGGTAAGGCCACGCCGCGAGCAGGATCAGCGCGGCAAGCCCGCGCACGGCGAGAAAATCCGGCACATAATAGAAGGCCAGCACTGCCACCGCGCCAAAAAAGACAGTCAGCAGCGCATGGTATTCCCCAAAATCCGCCGCCGACAGCGTCCAGGTTTCGTGCAGAAACCAAAGCGATGCCGCTCCGAACAACACGTACGTCGCCACCCGGGAGCGCGGGAACCCCTTGAGAAGCGACGAGACCGCGGAGCTTCCGCTCAGAAGCGCGCCACCGAAAATCAGCAGGAACAGGCCGGTGGACAGGGTCGCGGTGAACAAGCTCATGGGTACGCCAAATACATGTTTCGCATCGAGGAAAAGCCCATTCTGAAGATCCACCTCTCCGCGAGTTCCTTTTTATCCTGGGCCGGAGGTAGTTGAATCGGCGCCATTGGGCGCCGGTCCCTTGGGTCTCCCCGGAGGCGCGCCGGCAATCGGCTCCGGATGAAGGAGTAAGACGGTCCCCGTGGGTTTGCCCCTGCAGTGTTCCATCTATGTGAATAATCTCTGCTTGCGTCACTGAGGCTTTCCGCTACTGCTCTCACCTCTACCTTTTTCCTCTCATGGATACCATTTCTACCCGTGAAAATAACAACATCATGCCGATGGTTGGAGTCGTCCTCGGCGCGATCGCTCTGCTTCTGAGCATTGTGGCGTTCGTAAAGGTCACGAAAGTGAAGAGCGTCGTGGACCAGCAGCAGGAGAAGGTGGCGACGATCGACCAGATCAGCTCCCAAGCCAGCTCTGCCGCCGCTGCCGCCGACAAGGCCAACAGCGACATCCACAAGCTGACGCAGCAGACGCAGGACGCGGTCAACCAGATTGGCACGATGATCGGCGACCTGCGCGCCTCGGTCACCAAGATCGAGGAGTCCGCCAAGGCCCGCCCGGTTGCGCATAGCTCGGGCAAGGGTGGCGCCGTCGAGACGGCCGGCCCCGGCGAGTACATCGTCCGTCGTGGCGATGGCGGTGCGAAGATCGCCCGCGAACATGGCATCTCGCTGTCCGCCCTCCAGGCCGCCAACCCTGGCGTCAACTGGCGCCGTCTGCGCATCGGCCAGAAGATCAAGCTCCCGGAGAAGAAGTAATCTCTCCAGGCCTCTTTCACCAAACGCCTCCGCGACTTCAGGGTCGGGAGGCGTTTTTTTTCGGTCGACACGACGGCCGCACCCCGGACTCTGCACGCAACCCGGCCGGGGAGGCCGGCTGACTCTGGCACCAATCGCCTCATGAACTTGAAATCCGCCGATGAACCACAGAGACCCAGAGGTCACAGAGCCTGAAATCAAAGTGGAGGACGGAATCGGCGCTCACCTCGGAGGTGAAAAAGAGTGGATGCGAGACTTCTCCGTAACCGCATTCCTCCGTGTTCTCTGTGGTTCAAATCCAACTGCGTTAGCTAGATGAATTCTTCTCCTTCGCCCCATGGCCCCGTCCGCTGGGAGCTCCGTTCGAAACGCACGCTCGTGTCGACCCGGGTTCTTGACCTGTGCGGCTTCCTGTACTTTCACCCGCGCCGCCGGGTCGAGAAGGAGTTCACCTGCCTGGTGCCGCCAGACTGGGTGAACGTCGTGGCCGTCACCCGCGAGGGACGCATCGTGCTGGTGCGCCAGTTCCGCTACGGCACCAACGACTTTTCCCTGGAAGTGCCGGGGGGCGTGATCGAGGCAGGTGAGGATCCCGTGGTCGCCGGCGTGCGCGAACTCGCCGAGGAGACCGGTTATGGCGGCGGCCGCGCCCGACTGCTCGGCTCGGTCCATCCCAATCCGGCCATCCAGACGAATCGCTGCCACGCAGTCCTGGTCGAGGACGTGGAACTGTTGCACTCGCAGAACTGGGACCCCGACGAGGAGATCGAAGTCAGCACTATGACCGAGGACGAGCTCGTCGCAGCCGTCGTCGCGGGTCGGATCACGCACAGCCTGTCCCTTTGTGCGATCATGCTGCACCGGGAGCGGGGGCGGGGGCAAATTTGACTTCGCGGCGGGGGCTCGTTTGCTGGGCGCTGTGATGACTGCGCCGACATTTGCGAACGATCCCACCGCGCTGGGAGCCGCCGACGGCAACCGGGTGCCTCCGGAGCTCGAGGCTGAAATCCGGCGTATCTATTCGCTGAGCCCGCTTTACGGCCGTCGCTTTCCCTTGCATCGAGAGCCCCTGAAATGGGGCTGCTACAGTGAGATTCCGGTCCTCTCCAAGCGCGAGATCGTGGAGGTTGGACATCAGTCGTTCTTCGACGACTATCGCGAGATCGAGCGCGGCCTGCAGGAGCGGCGGTTCGAATACGAGTCCACTTCCGGCACGACCCAGGGCCCCATGACTGTGATCATGGAGGACGGTTGGTGGAATGCGCAGACCCAGCGGGCCTACGAAGCTTCGCCGTTGCTGAAGCCCTTTGTCGGGCGTGCGTACCGCAAGTGCGTGCTCGCACCGGTGGGTTGCTCGAGCAACCTCTGCCCGTACGAGGACCATCCCTTCCCTCACCGTTATTTCGAGGGCACGGTTTACCTGAACCTTTCGAGCGACCCATTCATGTTCCCCGAGAGCGAATGGGACCGCATCGTCCTCGAACTCCAGGCGGTGAATCCGGAAGTGCTGGAGGGAGAGCCCGTCTATCTGGCCTTGCTCGCCCGTGCGGTTCTCAAGCGCGGTGTGAAGGTTCCTAGCGTGAAGGTGGTGATCCTCACGTACGGCAAGGCGAGTTTGCAGCACAGCCTGCGCATCGCGGAGGCGTTTCCTGCGGCACAGGTCGACCTCTATGGTTCGACGGAGGCCGGGTACATCTTTGTCGGCGAGGCCTTTCGCGACAACTCGCAGGCGATCGATTCCAATGCGTTCATCGAGCTGGTGCCCTGGCGCGACAGCCTGCCGGATGTGTTCCAGATCTACGTGACGACCCGCGGGCGCTCGGCCATGCCACTGCTGCGCTACCACACCGGCGATATCGTGCGCCGGATGCCGACGGGGTACCGGATCCTGGGGCGCGAGCGGGATCTGCATTTCCGCGGCGACGGCTCGTTGGTGTCGGTCGCCGAAATCGATGCGGCGTTGCCCGGCGATTTCGCGTGCTGGCACTATTCGCTGGTTCAGTCTGGTGAGCGGCGCTGGGATTTCCACTATGTGTCCGAGCACACGGCGGACCATCGTCGCATCGAGGCGTCGCTGGCGGACATGCTCGGCGAAGGGGCCCGCGTGAATGCGTTCAGGCGCCGCGTGATTGCTCCGGCGGCTAGCGGAAAGTTCTCGCTGCTCAAGCCGCTCTCCGCTGCGCGCTGAGAACGCAAGAAGGCGCAAATCAGCTTCAGGCAGTTGAAAAACAACCAGTTCTACAATTTGCACCTTTCGGCAATTTTGGGGCTGGACAGGAAACTGGCTAACGCTCTTATTCGCCCTTCCTTTGACTCATCGCTCAGGTGGTGGAATTGGTAGACACACACGTTTGAGGGGCGTGTGCCGTAAGGCGTAAGGGTTCGAGTCCCTTCCTGAGCACCAGTCTCCGTCGTTGCTTCGCAACGGACTACGCCTGGCTTCGCCGATCTAGAGACAAGCCGGATAAGAATGACGAACAGCGCAGGAGACTGCCGGGCGAAGGTGCGGCGCCAGCCGCACGAAGACCGGCTCCGGCCCTGTTCGCGGCTAGGGGTGGAACTTGGTAAAGCGTGCCGCCGAGTTCCCCCGGACGGTCGTTGCTTCGCAACGGACTAGGTTCACCCGCTGCGAAGCACCTTGTGACGCCTGTGCCTGCGACCGATGGGAGGAGGGATGCGATGAAAGACCGCACTTGCATGGCCGGGGATGGCGCCCGGAAAATCGCTTGCGTCGACGGGGGCTTCTTGGAGACTGCTGATCTCTTATCGCCAGCTTCACCCACTCCAAGCAAACCACGCAGGCATCCAGCCTGCTTTTCCGCTCCCAATGGACGAGACGCCATCCCAAGAGAACGCCCCTACGAATCCGCCCGATCCCGACCTGAACAAGCTCGATCTTTCGCAGCTGCAGGGTTTCAGCTTCGGAACCCAATGGACTCAGGAAAAACGCGACGCGCGCGATGCGCAGCGCGCTGATGACCGTCCACGTCGGGAGGGAGCGGAACGCCGTGATCGCCGTACCTTCCGAAAGCCTGCCGGAGAACCCGGCGCGGCCCCGGGCGGAGATTCGAGGGAGACCCGCGACGGGCAGGGGCGCGAGCGCACCGAGTTCCGTGGAGCGCCCCGGCGCACTGAGTTTCGTGGCGCACGCCGCGACGACCAGGCTGGCGGCCGCGGGGAATTCCGCGGTTCCCGTTTTGGGGATCGCGGTCCGTCGGAGCGCGGGCCCTATGACAGCCCGAATTTCTCGGCGACCTTCTATCCCGAGGACACCAGCTTCACCACGCTCGCGAAGACGATTCGCTCCTCGTGCCGCACGATCGAGTTGTTCGAGATCGCGCGTACGGTGATCGGCAAGGCCGAGCGCTTCGTGGTCGTCGTGCAGCGCAAGGCCCAGTCCGGCCAGGCATCGTCCGCCGCTCCGGCCGAAGGCGCGCCGGCAGTCCCCGGGGTCAAGCCGGCCCCGCTGGCCATCTCGGTCCCGGACGGTGTTCCGTTCGAGTCGGAGGATGCGGCGATCAACCACGTTCTCCAGAAGCATGTGGGCCAGTTCTTCGACACGGCTGAAGTCGAGATCGAGCCGCCGAAGGGCAATTACCAGATCATCAACCGGTGCACCATCACCGGAGAGCTGCTCGCCCCGCCGAATTACCATCGCTACAACCAGATCGTCCAACAGCACTTCACGGCGAAGATCAGCCGGATGTCGTTTGACGCCTACCGCTCGCGCATCGAGTCGGTCCGCGATCCGGAGCTGGTCAACCAGTGGCTGGAGAAGATGAAGAAGGTCACCCGCTACACGTGGAAGCAGGCGCCGGCCCCGCAGGAGGGGCAGACCGCCGAGCAACCCGCCGCGGAGCCGCTCTCGTTCGACTCGCTGGAGGATGCCCGCATCCACCTGCTGACCCACGCCCGCGACAAAGTCGTGCGCCTGGCCGACAGCGCGCGTTTCCACGGCCGCCTGATCGAGGAGCTGCCCCAGGGCGAGATCCGCAGGTCGATCGAGGGCACGCTCGAGCGCCAGCGTCGCTTCCCCCTGGATACGGCGAATGCGCTGCGCGGACGCCTCCGTCGCGAGGGGTTCACAATCTTCAAGAAGGGCTCCAAGGGCGTCTCGTACGTCTGTGCGGTGAAGCGGAAATTC
>JAJXYI010000366.1 GCA_021780625.1 bacterium
CTGGGCCGTGGGCATCGACACGGGCTGCGTGGCGGGAGGCAAGCTCACGGCCTACATCCTTCCCGAAAAGGCGATCGTGCAGGTCGACGCGCGGAGCTCCTATTACACCGGGTAGGCGCGCGGTGCGGCGAAACCTGGGATTGTTTTCGCAATCCGGATCCCGGGCGTTCTAGGCTTTGACGAAATGACTGACAGCACGACTCCCGGCCCACTGCTACTCTGCATCGATCTTCAGCCGACCTTCCTGGATGCGATGTCCGACAGGGCCCGGCTGGTGAAGCGATGTTCGTTCGCGATTGAAGCGGCCAGCGGGCTCGGGCTCCAGGTGGCGTTCACCGAACAGGTGCCGCAGAAGCTCGGGGCGACCGATCCCACGCTGCTGGGGCTCGCGGTGCGTCCGCTTCAGATGGCCAAAACGACCTTTTCCGCCCTGGCGGACCACGGGATCAGGGACTCGCTCCTGCAGCAGCATCACGCCGACCACCTGTTGATCTGCGGGTTGGAGGTCCCGGTTTGCATCTATCAGACCGCGATCGACGCGTTGCGCGCGGAACTGCCCGTCACGCTGCTGAGCGATTGTCTGGGTGCGCGGCGCCCCGATGATGCGGCGGTGGTCATCGACGCGCTGCAGCGGGCGGGCGTGAACGTGCTGCCCAGCGAGACCGTGTTTTACTCGATGATGGGCGACGCCGCGCATCCGTTTTTCCGCACCTTCACCCAGCTGGTAAAGACCTACGCCTGAAGCCATCATCGCCCACCCGCCATGCACGAACCTCTCCCCTGCCTGTGCGTCCGCGAACTGAAAGGCCTCGAGGGATCCTCGGGCAAACCATTCTCGGCCGTCCTCGTGATCAAACGCCTCACGTCGAAGACGGCGAGCAACGGCAATCCCTTCCTGAGCGTGGAGCTCGGCGACCGGGGCGGCACGTTCTCGTGCACGGTTTTTTCCGACAATCCCGCGTTTGAAGCGGTGAAGACGGCCGGCGAAGGGGCAGCGATCCGGATCGAGGGCAAGGTGGACTCGTACCAGGGGCGTTTTTCGCCGCGCGTCACCCTGGCCTCCGCGATTGGCGAGGAGGAAATCGCCGCGGATCCCACGTTGATGGAAGCGCTCGTTGAGGTGGCCCCCGAGGACGCGGCCGAGCTGTGGGCCGATCTTCTCAAGCACGTGGAACTGATCACGCACGACGAATTGAGAATGACCACGCGCGCCGTGTTCGAGGAAGTCGGCGAAACATTCCGCACGGGCGCCGCCGCGATCTCGATGCACCACGCCTATCGGCACGGCCTGCTCGAGCATACAGTGCACATGGCCCGGGCCTGCAGGGCGCTGTTGCCGCTCTATCCCGAAGTGGATCCCAGTATGGCGATGGCAGGTGTGCTGCTGCACGACACGGGCAAGGTCATCGAATACGAGGGCTCCCTCAGCACGCGCCGCAGCCGGCGCGGCATCCTCCAGGGGCATGTGGTGCTCGGCTACCAGCTGGTCCGCAAAGCGGGCCTTCGCAGCAAGCTCGACGCAGAACGGCTTGAGCGTCTCGAACACATCATCCTTAGCCATCAGGGCGAGCCCGAGTGGGGTGCCGCGGTCTGGGCGGCCACGCCCGAGGCGGTGTTCGTCTCGATGATCGACAATCTCGACGCGAAAATGGGCATGGTCCAGCGCGCGCTGCGCCAGGCGTCGCCAGGCGAGGAATTCAGCGAGCGCCTGCCCGGACTGAACACCAGCCTGCTCACCCGCCGGCCCGGCGACTAGGCGCAGGACAGGGCAACCGGGCCGCTCGGCCTCTCCAAAAAGCTAGACGCAAACCGGCCGGCCGTTCAGGTTCCAGCGAGCACATCGCTCCCTATGCTGATTCCCCACGCCGAGCTGTCGAAATTCCTGTCCGCAACGCACTCAGACCCGCACCGGTGGTTAGGCATGCATCCCGCGACGCGGGGGAAAACCCAGGGCCTCGCGGTGCGCACCTTCCAGCGCGACGCGGCGGGATGCGAAGTGGTCGAGACGGCGACGGGCCGCACGTGGACGATGAAGCCATTGTCCCCCGACGGCTTCTTCGAGACCTTCATCTCCCGCCACACCGAAGTTTTTGGATACATGCTTCGGGTCCTGCATCACAGCGGCGAATACCGTCAGATCTACGATCCCTACTGTTTCCTGCCGACGATCGGAGAGCAGGATCTGTATCTTTTCAACGAAGGCAACGAGCACCGGGTCTATTCGAAGCTCGGAGCGCACCTGCGCCAGTACGGCGAGGCGAAGGGCGTGGCGTTCGCTGTTTGGGCGCCCAGCGCCGAACGGGTGTCGGTGGTGGGCAATTTCAACCAGTGGGACGGGCGCTACCATCCCATGCGGCCGCTGGGCGCGTCTGGAGTCTGGGAGCTATTCATTCCCGGGCTGGGCCAGGGGGAGCTCTACAAGTACGAGATCCGGGACAAGCGGGGCAACCTGCTGATGAAGACCGACCCGTATGGCACCTACTTCGAGGCGCCGCCCAACAACGCCTCCGTCGTCTATGATGCCGAGCGATATCCATGGGGTGACGACACGTGGATCGCCGAACGTGCCTCGCAGGCGGGCCGGGCCGACCGGCCGATCTCGATCTACGAGGTGCACCTCGGGTCGTGGCGCAGGAAGTTCGAGGATGCCAACCGCCCCCTCACCTACCGCGAACTCGCGCCCGCGCTTGCCGAATACGTGCTCGAGATGGGCTTCACCCACATCGAGGTGCTCCCGGTGTCGGAGCATCCCTTTGGCGGCTCCTGGGGATATCAGGTGACGGGCTTTTTCGCGCCGACCCACCGTTACGGCACGCCGGCGGACTTCGCGTATTTCGTGGACTATCTCCACAAGCACGGCATCGGGATCATCGTCGACTGGGTCCCGGCCCATTTTCCGCGCGACAGTTTCGCGCTCGCGGAATTCGACGGCACGCACCTGTTCGAGCACGCGGATCCGCGCCAGGGTGCGCACCAGGACTGGGGCACTCTGATCTTCAATTATGGCCGCAACGAAGTGCGCTGCTTCCTGATCGCGAGCGCCCTCGCCTGGTTTGAGCGCTACCACATCGACGGCCTGCGCGTCGACGCCGTGGCCTCGATGCTGTACCTCGATTACTCCCGCAAGGAGGGGGAATGGATTCCGAACAAATTCGGCGGACGAGAGAATCTCGAGGCTATCGATTTTCTGAAGCGAACGAACGATCTGGTGCACGGTTATTTCCCCGGGGCGCTCATGATCGCCGAGGAATCCACGGCCTTCGCGGGCGTCACCAAGCCGACCGGCCAGGGAGGCCTCGGCTTCGACTTCAAGTGGAACATGGGGTGGATGCACGACAACCTCCGGTATTTCTCGAAGGAACCCATCCATCGGAAGTGGCACCACAACGACCTGACCTTCGGAGCGCTCTACCAGTATTCGGAGCATTTCATCACCGCGCTCTCTCACGACGAAGTGGTCCACGGGAAGGCCTCGCTGCTGCTCAAGATGGGCGCCTGGCACATTCCGGACAAGGCCGCCAACCTCAGGGCGCTGTTCGCCCACATGTGGGCGTGGCCGGGCAAGAAGCTCCTGTTCATGGGGGGCGAGTTTGGGCAGAGCAACGAATGGAACTATGCGGGGAGCCTCGACTGGCACCTGCTCCAGTACCTCGACCATCAGGGAATCCGCCTGCTGGTGCGGGACCTGAACCGTCTCTACCGGGAAGACCCCCTGCTCGGAGCCAACGACCTCGATCATCGGGGATTCCGCTGGATCAACTGCAACGACGGCGACCGAAGCGTGCTCTCGTACCTACGCACCGACCAAGCGGAGTCGGGCTTCATCGTCGTGGTGGGCAACTACACGCCGGTATTGCGCGAGGGCTATCGAGTGGGCGTGCCACGTCCCGGTTTCTGGCGCGAATTGATCAACACGAACTCCCAGTATTACGGCGGCACTGGGCTGGGCAACGACGGTGGACGGATGGCCCAGCAAGTCCCATCGGACGGTCTGCCCTATTCCCTGGTGCTTACGCTTCCGCCGACAAGCACGACCCTGCTCAGATGGAGCCCGGGCGGCTGATTGCCCGAGGATAGTGGGGATGTCGACGCCCGTAATTTTCCTGGGTAGTCGTTAAAGGATAATACCCTTACCAAAACTCCTGTTCGGGGTCTTGCACCCCTCTTCACGTTCCGCAGCCTGATTGGGTCATGACCCGTTTCAGCAAGATCCTTCTGGCCGCCCTTCTCGTCTGTGCCGCAATGCCGGCCATGAAAGCCGCTGGAGGCTTTGACCAGCTTCCGGCTCCTGATCGCACGGCGATGCCCGTCTACCCGGCCGATCTGGCCGCCAAGCACATTGAGGGGATCGTGGTGCTACGGGTCTCCATCGACGGCAGCGGAAACGTCACTGGCGTCCAGGCCGTAAAGTCGACCGATTCCCGCTTTGAGCAGAGCGCCATCGATTGCGTGAGCAAGAAGTGGCACTTCAAGCCGGCAATGAAGGCCGGTGAAGGCGTGCCCTGCACGGTCACGATTCCGATCCGCTTTTCACGCTAAGGGATCGGAGCGCAGCCGCACGATGTGGCGCCCGGCGTCGTGGCGACGCGGGGCGCGGGCGCGATGCCTGCCGCCTCAGACTCGTGAAAAGACGAGCGAGGCGTTGGTGCCGCCAAAGCCGAAGCTGTTGGCCAGGGAGTAATTGACGCGTTTGGCGACCGCCTTGTTGGGCGTGAAATCCAGGCCGAGCGCCGCACATTCCGAGTCGGCTTCCTGGAGGTTGATCGTCGGCGGGATCAATCCGTCGTGGATGGCACGAACCGCCGCAAAGGCGCCCATTGCACCAGCGGCACCCAGAAGATGTCCGGTCATCGATTTCACGCCGCTCACGTGGAGGCAATCCCTGGCATCGGCGAACACGGCGGCGATCGCAGCCGCCTCCTCGCCGTCGCCGCCGGGGGTGGACGTCGCATGGGCTGAGACATAGCCGACCTGATCGGCACTGATTCCGGCATCGCCGAGGGCGAGGCGCATGGCGCGCCGCGAGCCTTCGGCTCCCGGTGCAAGCATGGAGATGTGATGGGCGTCCGCCGTGGCGCCGTAGCCTGAGAGTTCCGCGTAGATGCGGGCCCCGCGTTTTTTGGCAAGTTCGAGTTCCTCGAGCACGAAAACGACGGAGCCTTCCGCCAACACAAAGCCGTCGCGGTCCTTGTCGTAGGGCCGGGACGCCCTTTCGGGGTCGTCGTTGCGGGTCGAGAGGGCGCGCATCTGCGCGAAGGCACCAATCGCGAGATTGGTGACGACCGCCTCGGCGCCGCCGGCAATGACGACGTCTGCATCGCCACGTTGGATGGAGCGCGCTGCCTCGCCGAGCGCATGACCGCTGGTGGCGCAGGCGGAGGCGACGCTCATGTTGGCCCCCTTGAGGTCGAGGAGGATGGCGAGCTGGCCCGCGAGGATATTTGGAGCGGTCTGAAGGATGTAGAATGCCGAAATGCGGCGGTAGCCTCCGGACTTGAGCGTGTCGTACATCGCCAGGGTCTCGGGAAGGCCACCCATGCCCACACCCAGATTGACTGCGAAGCGCTCGGGGGCGATGGCAGCGCGGTGGGCATCGAGACCGGAATCCGCATAGGCCTCAAGCGCGGCTCCGATGCCAAGATGGGTGAATCGGCCGAATTTCTTAACGTCCTTGGGCGGAAGAATGCAGGTGACGGCATCACCGGCGGAGCCACGTGGATAAAGGGGGTGAGGAAGCGATGCGGCAGGATCGAAGTTTTTCACCTCGCCGGCGATCTGGACCGGGCAACCCGTGGGGTCAAAACGGGAGATTTTCCCGATTCCGCTGCGTCCGGCGAGGAGCGACGCCCAGGTGTCTGCGGCGGTGTTGCCTACGGGCGAGATCGCTCCGATTCCGGTGATCGCCACACGGCGACGGTTCTGAGGGAAGAGAGTCATAGTTTCGCATCCAGATCAGAGGGTTTTCCGCGCCCCGCCAACCTCGTTTTTTTGCTTCTAGCGCACATCGCACCCCGAAAGCCCTTGGCTCGATACCACAAAAAGGATGGTTTTGATCGGTGCGGGGAGAGAGGAGAGACGGGTTTGCATCTAAAATGCTATAACGATTGACGTTAGGTTCCAATTATCGGGCCAGACCCGGCAGCTGGAATTCGGGTAAGCGAGCGCGGTACCGGGGGGAAGGTGAGCAGGAGCTTTGACTTTGGGGTGCCGAGTTCTTTTTCTGCCCTCTTTCCGCAATGCAGCAGCTCCACGCTTACTGGCGCATGGATTACATTGAAGCGCCGAAGTTACCCAAGACGGACAAGCCGTTCTCGACCCTCCCGGGCCTGGGCGATGACCGGGCGGCCCTGATCGTGCATCGGTCCCGTCTGAGTTATCTGATGCTCAATCGTTTTCCCTACAACCCAGGGCATCTGCTTGCCATTCCCTTCCGGGAATGCATCGACCTCGAAGACCTCAGCACTGAAGAAAGCGCGGATCTTTTTCAGACCATCATCTTCGGCAAGGTGCTCCTGCAGCGAGCGCTCAAACCCGATGGGTTCAACGTCGGATTCAACCTTGGCAAAGCGGTGTCCGGAGGAAGTATTCCACATCTGCACGGACACATCGTTCCCCGGTGGGATGGGGATACGAATTTCATGCCCGTGCTGGGCGAGACGCGTGTACTTCCCCAGGCACTCGAAGCAACCTGGGAAAAACTGAGCTCCGCCGCGCGCGAGCTGACGGAGGGCGGCCCCAAACGCTGACCCGCCCGGGGCTTCCCATGCGGCGGACCGGTTCTCCGGTCGGATGCCGCTCCCCGATTCCGGTGCTCCGATCCCGATCATGCCTTCAAAAACGCTGTTCTATCCGAGCCCGCGACACCTCAGTTCCCTCTACGCGGGACACGAGGAAAACCTCGCCTTGGTAGAACGAGCCCTCGATGTGCGGCTCATCACGCGGGACGAGTGGCTGAAGGTCGAGGGCAGCACGGAGGCGATTGCCCGGACCGAGACCCTGTTTGGCTATCTGAACGAGGCACGAAACCAGGGCGTGGCGCTTCGGTCGCCCGATTTCCAACGCCTCGTGGACACTTTCGCGCGCGGCCGAGCCGACGAGGTTGCCGCACTGTTCGGAGAACCGCTGGTGATCACTACAAACCGCAAGAGCATCGTGCCCAAAACGCTGGGACAAAAGCTGTATCTGCAGTCGATCCAGAAGAATCCGATCGTGTTCGGCATCGGCCCTGCGGGCACGGGGAAAACCTACCTCGCGATGGCTGCTGCGGTCTCGGCTCTGCTCAAGAATCAAGTCCAGCGCATCGTGCTCACGCGTCCAGCCGTCGAAGCGGGCGAAGCCCTCGGATTCCTGCCCGGCGATCTTCGCGAGAAGATCCTCCCCTACCTTCGCCCCTTGTACGACGCACTGCATGACATGCTCGATCCCGACGACGTGGCGCGCCTGGCGGAGAAAAATGTCATCGAAATCGCTCCCCTCGCCTACATGCGCGGTCGGACGCTGTCACACTCGTTCATCGTGCTCGACGAGGCCCAGAACACCACCCCGGAGCAGATGATGATGTTCCTCACCCGCCTCGGCGACGATTCGCGGATGGTGGTGACCGGCGACGTCACCCAGGTCGACCTGCCTCGTTCGAAGCAGAGCGGTCTGATCGAGGTGAGCCGAATCCTCGGCAACATTGCCGGCATCGACTTCCACTATTTTGGCGGGGCCGACGTCGTGCGGCATCCGCTCGTGCTGCGGATCATCGAAGCCTACGAGCAATA
The DNA here is from genome assembly GCA_021780625.1 of bacterium. Next base: position 7,767 of record JAJXYI010000366.1, read on the forward strand.
CGAGAACCCGATGACTTCGACGCCTGCGTCGACCTGATACGCCCCCTTGTTTCCCGTGAATCCGATTTCAACCTTGCGCGACTTGTTCTTCCCCAGGAAACCCCAGGGGCTGCTGCGCATCACGAGTCGGCCGATCGAGTTCCTCGACACGAGCCGCGTGATCGGCGTGCTGATCTTCTTCCTCACGGTCACCTCCATCGTGGTGATCAGCTACGAGGGGGTGAACTCAGCCGAACTTCCGGCTTTCCCCGGACAGATCGCCACGGTGAGCGTGCACGCCGACGAGCCTTTCAGCTTCGTGAGCAAGGAGCAGTCGAGGCTTGCACGGGAGCGCCTGCGAAACCGCCTGCCTCCCGTCTATCGTCTCGAGTTTGGGCCGTTTACTCAGTTCGCGACCCACATCAACGAGCTGCTCGACTCGCTGAAAAAATACGATGTGGCTTTCCCAGCCGACTCCCCGTCGCTTGCGAACCGCCATCAGGCCCTCGCCGACATCGTCGACGACTTCAATCGCAAGGGTCCCTATCGGGCGAGCCTCGAGGATGTCCAGACCCTTCACGATTACGGAGACGCCGCCGCCCGGACCGACCTCGTCAACCGCTGCCTCGACGTCCTGCATGAGATCTACAGCGAGGGCGTGCACGACCAATCCCTCTCCGCGGACAACGGCGAACCCGGTTCGGTCATGATTTTCCAGATCATGCGACCCGGCGGCGAAATCGTCCAGCGGCCCGTCCAATCGCTCGAGGAGGCGCTGATCTACCTGCGCGTAAATCTGACGGCAGAGGGCATGCCCCGCCAGCTGTCACTCTCCCTGTTCCGGCTCTTCAGCAACGGTCTGACTCCCAACCTCGTCTTCGACCAGGTTGCTTCACAGCGGCGCGAGGCCGAGGCCGTGCGCCAGCTGCGACCGATCACCGTCAACGTCGAGCGGGGGCAGACGATCATCAAGGCCGGCACGCGTATCACGCCCGAGCAGTACGAGATGCTGCTCGCCCACCGCGATTACTTGCGCGAGCACGGGAATGCGATGATCGACCAGGGGCTGCAGCTTTTCGGCCGGGTGATCATGGTGCTCGCGATGGTGGCCGCGTGCGTGATCTACATCCGCATCGAAGACGCCGACACGCTGCGCAGCAACGGGAGGCTCGCCCTGCTCGCGCTCGTGGTGATCGTGAATCTCGCCCTGGTCCGCCTCACGTACTCGCTGCTGACGGCGGACTTCTTCGTTCACAATCCAACCTGGGCGGCGACCCTGCCCTTTCTTGCGCCCACGGGCATGGCGCCCTTGATCGTGGCGATCCTGATCGACGCGGGATCGGGCATCTTCATGGCGCTGTTCATCTCCCTATTCACCGGAGTGATCTATGGAAACCGCTTTGACGTGCAGGTGATCACCTTCCTCGCGTCGATGGTGGCCATCTCCGGGTGCCACTCGGTGCGCCGCCGAAGCAGCGTCGTGCGGGCGTCCGTGGCGGGCGGCCTTGTGGTCAGCTGCGTCACGCTCGCGCTGGGCCTTGTCCAACAGACTCCCATGGCGATTCTCGTGCGGCAGATGTCCACCGGACTGGCGACCGGCATGATCACCGGCGTGGCAGTGGTGGGTCTGCTCCCCGTGCTCGAGTCGCTGTTTCGTCGCACGACCGACATCACCCTGCTTGAACTCACCGACTACAACCATCCCCTGCTGCGTCTGATGCAGTTGGAAACGCCCGGGACCTATCACCACTCCCTGGTGGTCGCCCAACTTTCGGAAAACGCCGCGGCGGCCATCGGTGCAAATCCGCTCCTCGCCCGCGTCTGCGCCCTCTTCCACGACATCGGCAAGACCCGGAACCCGGGATTTTTCTCCGAAAACCAGAACGAGGCGTCCAATCCACACGACTCGACCCTGCCCGAGGAGTCGGCGCGAATCATCAAACGACACGTGACGGACGGGATCGAGCTCGCCCGGAAACACCGCCTCCCGAAGGCGGTGATGGAGGTGATCCAGCAGCACCACGGAACCACGCTCATCCGATTTTTCTACTCCAAGGCGTGCCACGCCAAGGCGGAGGGGGCTGTCCCGGTGGACGAGCACATCTACCGCTATGACGGCCCGACTCCGTCGTTCAAAGAGAGCGCGATCATCGCCCTTGCCGACACGGTCGAGGCCACGGTGCGCTCGCTCAAGCAGATCACGCCCGCAGCCCTGCAGGAGCTGATCAACCGCCTCACGGCCGATCGGATCGATGAAGGCCAACTCGATCGTGCCCCCCTCACATTCGCCGAACTGGCAAAGGTGAAAGACAGTTTCGCGTCCACGCTCCTCAACATGTTTCACAACCGGATCGAGTATCCAAAGTAAGCCATGCTTCGCTCGGTCTCCATTCATGTCGCCCGTCGGGGGCTCCGCGTCAACGCTCCCAAACTCGAGGCCGCCATCGCCGCGCTCGACGCGGCCGCCCGGCGATTCCGCGGCGGATGCCCGCCGGGCGAGCTCTCGCTCGCGTTCCTCTCGGACCGCGCGCTCGCCGCGATTCACGGGGACTTCCTCGACGACCCGACCGAGACGGATGTCATCACGTTCGAGGGCGAATTCGATCTGGGTCAGGCGGGCGAACTCTGCGTATCGGCCGACGCAGCCCTGCGCTGCACGGGCGGCGGATCGCGGCGCTTCAGCGAGGAACTCACACTGTACGTGGTTCATGGATGGCTGCACCTCGCGGGCTATGACGATCTGAAGCCACGCTTCAAGCAAGTGATGCGCCGCGCCGAGGCGCGCGCGATGTCACTGCTGCGCGAGCGGCGCCTTCTCGGCGCTTTTTCACTGCCTGCCGTCGGCCGCCGCTAGCGGCAACGCACCAGGACGGAAGTCCCTCAGAGGTGCAGCAGGCGCACCGTCGTGGCCGCCAGAGCCTCCAGGTCCACACCCTGCTCCCGAGCCTCCCTAACCAGGCCCGCGATCCCTGGTTCGCCCTCGGAACCTGGATACAAATCCAGGGGAAAATCCGAGCCAAACAGCACGCGCTCGGGCGGAACCACCGCAAAAAAACGCCGCCAGATGTCCGGGCCGTAGAGCAATGGAGACGCCGCGGAATCGAAGAACAGATTCATCGCCTCCACCGCCTCCTCGTCTCTCAGCGGCAGGCAGCCGCCCCAATGCGCGAGGATGAAATTGGTCCCCCGAAACGTACGGGCAAGCCAGAGAAAATCGCGCAGCGGCGTGTCGACACGTCCTGGATACGGTCGTCCTTGCGGCTCGGTGACATGCAGGTTGACGGGAAGATGAAGCTCGCCGGCCAGCTCCATCGCCGACTGGAAGACGGGATCTGCGACATCGAATCCCTGCGAATGGGGACTGAGCTCGCCGAGCCCGCAAAATCCCTGTTCGCGGGCAGAGCGGACAAGCGCGAGGGTCTGGCCCCTCCCCGCGCCCGGATGAAGCGTGGCAAACGCGCTCAGCCGATCCGGATGCTCCTTCACGCACCGGGCGTAGAAACGATTCTGCCAGGCGCAGTTTTCAGGAAACTGCCAATACCATCCCTGCAGCACGGTGCGTTCGACGCCGGCCTCGTCCATGGCTCGGATCAGGCCCTCCACAGAGGGGAATGCCTGCACGGGCCGGCCGTCCTTGCGGCGCCGCGTGCAAAGCTGAACCCAGTGCGTCTCAAGATTCGTCGTCCCCCAGGCCACTGGATCGCTATTCGCCTCGTCGGGATACAGGTGAACGTGGGCGTCGATGATTCGCATGCGGGGGGTTCGACTTTCGAAGTTTCGTCGGAGAAGTCAGACGGAGCGAGCCCGGAATTCGCACGTTGCGCCCCGTCTTCCCGCGGACATCCTTTTCTCCCCGCCGCCCATGTCCACGACGCCCGCGCCACTCGATCCCGCCGTCCCGAGCCAGGACTTTTCCTGGTTGGTTGCCGAAATGCAGCACGCGGGGGGCTCCGTGCTCGCACCGCGGGAGATCACGGATCGCCCCGTGCACGGGCAGACGCTGTTCCTCGCCGAATGTTCGCTCGAGATGCGCTTCGGCACGTTCCGGGCCTATGTCTTTCAGGACATCATCGACAAACACTACATCATCGCGCTCGCGTTCGGTGACATCGTGAACGCCGCCACGCTTTATACGCGGGTCCATTCGTCGTGCGTCACCAGCGAAACCCTGCGCGGATGCGATTGCGACTGCGTCCAGCAGCTCGAGGGAGCCCTGCGTCGGATCGCCGAGGCGGGCAGCGGAATCCTGTTCTACCTGATGCAGGAAGGTCGCGGAGTCGGATACGTCGGCAAGGCCCGCGATCGCATGCTCGTCCAGGCCTCCCTCGACCAAGTCTCCACGTTTCAGGCTTACGCGGCGATGGGTCTGGAGAAGGATCATCGGCGGTACGACAACATCGCCCACATCTGCATTCTGCTCGGGATACGGGCTCCTTTCGTCGTCCTGACCAACAACCCGGACAAGGTCGACGCCCTGCGTTCGCTCGGGATCGAGGTTGCGCGAACCGAAACGCTCGAGATTGAACCATCCCCCTTCAACCTGGCCTACCTGACTTCAAAGGCGGCAGCCGGTCATATCCTGACGCGTCCGGGCGCAAGCCGGATCCGGCGCGCGCTGCCTCCGGAACCGGTGGTTCCCTTCAGGCCCCACGCCGTCGCCAACGCCCAGCGCTTCATCTACGCCGCGAGCTATTTTCTCCCCGTGCGCCCGGTGGACGACGAGATCCTGCTCTCGGAGGAGACGTTCAACGAACTCTTTCAACGCAGGGAGGCCGATCGCCATCTCGAAGGTCCCCACCCGCTCGTCCAGGGCTACCAGCTCATCCGAGGAAACCGTTTCCTAGTGCACATTAACGCGGACAATCTCGCCACCTTCCAGCGTGAGAACCCGCAGGATCCGATCGGCGATCTGCTCAGCACCCCTTACTGGTTCCGCGTCCATGTCTACTACGACATCGTGACGAACCAGGATTTCGTCGTGCTCACGCACGGCAGGCCCTGCGCGAGCGACATCCCGGTCGTCCGAATCCAGAGCGAATCGCTCTTCAACCGCTTCCCGCTCCGCACCGTGGAGAACCGCGACAAATTCATGCAGACGGTCAAACACATCGTCACCTACGGATCCGGCACCGTGCTGCTGCTGCACAACGACGGCCGCGGCGCGGGCTTCGGCGCCTACGCGACGGATCGAATGCTGACCGAGACCAAACGCGCCGCGAGCACAGACGAGGCCTATCGCCTGCTGGGCGTCGATTACGACAGCCGCGACTACGACGCGTGCGTGCTGCTGCTCAAGCAGCATCTTCCCGGCGGGAAAATCCAGATGGTGATGAATTCCCCCGACAGCCTGGTTTCGAAGACCGAGTACGCCCAGGCGCTCAAGAAACATCACATCGACGTCGAGCGCTGGATCTTTCTGGCCGACGAGGCCTGAGGCATCCGATTCGCACCCCAAAAATACAGCCTCGTCCCTTTCGTAAACGAGGCTGTCGAAATCAGTCCGCCGCGAGAAGGCGGCGGCAGAAGAAAATCACTTGCTGGTCGCGTAGGTATCGGCCTCTCCCATCGACGTACGGAGGGTCGCAAGCGCGACATTGTAGCCGTAGAACGAGCTGAGCTGGTTGAGCCGCGCCTGCGTGAGCGCGACCTGGCTGGTCAGAACATCGAGCTGAGTGGCGGAACCCGCGCTGTAGCGGACGTTGGCCAGACGGAGAGCCTCCTCGGCCTGCTGGACGACCTTGCCGGTCGATTCGACCAACTCCCAGGCTTCCTGAAGTGAGGAGAAGGAGCGCCTAACCTGAACCTCGACGTCCAGGGTTGTCTGCTCGAGTGAAAGCTGGGTCTGGTTGAGCACCGAGCGGGCCTGGGCCACGCGGCCCGCGGTAGCGCGGCCGTCAAAGATGTTCCACTGTCCCTGCACGCCGATGGTCCAGCCCTGATTGCGATCGGACCACGCGGCATCGGGGCTTCCCATGGCCCAGTTGTAACCCGCGACGGCATCCAGTCGTGGGAAATAACCGGCGCGGGCGACTTTGACGCCTTCGGAACCGGAAGCCACCAGCTTCTCGATGCGGAGCACCTCCGGACGCTTCTCGCGCGCGGCCTCCAGGGCATCGCTCAGCTGGTAACTTACGGGCGTGCCCACGGCGAGCGTGCCCACGAATTCGGGGGTCTTGTTCATGTCGGTGCCCCGGTTGGTCACCAGGCCGAGATCCTGGCGCAGCACTTCGATCGAAATTCGGTAATCGTTCCTTGCCTGAATCAGGGGCGGGCGACCGTTAGCGAGGGCGACCTTGGCCTGGAGCACCTCGAAGTTCGAGGCCGCGCCGGCCTCGAAACGGCTTTCCGCCGTCTTCAACTGTTCCTCGAGGAGCTTCACATTCTCGTCCTGCACGATGATGCGCTGGCGGTTCAGGAGCACGGCGTAGAAGTCGGTCCTGACCTGAAGAAGCTGCTGATTGATGACGCTCTGGAGATCCAGCACGGCCGCGTCACGCAGAAGTCGGCTGTTACGGATGGAGGCGGAGACTCCGCCGCCAGCATACAGATTCTCACGGGCCTGCAGGCCGATCGCCCAGCTCTGGGATCGCGCGGGGAAGTACTGCGAGATCTCCTTTCTATTGCCGTCGTAGGAGCCGGTTGCCGCGACCTGAGGGATCTCCTGGGCGCGGACCTCGATTTGAACGCCTTCCTGCTGTTTGATTCGCTCCCGCGCCTCGCGGATCGCGAAATTGTTCTCCAGGGCAAAACGTAATGCCGACTGGAGGTCGAGCGTGTCGGGCGCGGGACTCGACTCGGATGCGGGTGCGGCGCTCAGGGCGCCGGCAACCGCGGACGCGAGCAGCGCCGTGCGTAGGATGTGTCGGAGTTTCATGGCTATATTCTTGGGAAGGTTCCTATCAATGGGTGCCAGCTTCCTGGCCGAGGTTATCGGCAATCACGGGAGCGCGGTCGTCGGCTTTGTGGTCTTTGGCGATCAACATATAGAGGGCTGGAACAACGAACAGCGTGAAGAAGGTGCCAATTGCCATGCCTCCGACCAACACCAAACCGATTGAATTTCTCGCGGCCGCGCCGGCCCCCGTCACCAGCGTGAGCGGGAAATGTCCGGCGATCGTGGCCGCCGTGGTCATCAGCACCGGGCGCAAGCGGGTCATCGCAGCCTCATGGACGGCCGCGAGTTTCGCCCTGCCCTGGCGTTGCAGGACGTTCGCAAACTCCACGATCAGAATTCCGTTCTTGGCGATCAGGCCGACCAGGGTGACCAGACCGACCTTCGAATAGATGTTCAGGGTCGTTGAGAAATGCGACGTGAAGAAGGGTACGTTCGGATTCGGCATCCGGATGAACGTGAAGAGCAAGGCGCCGAACAGAGCCAGGGGCACTGAGCCGAGGAGGATGATGAACGGGTCGCGGAAGCTGTTGAACTGCGCCGCCAGCACCAGGAAGATCAGCGCGAGCGCGAGGCCGAAGGTCATGAAGAACTTGTTTCCGCCCTCCTGCCGCAGCTGGCGCGATTCGCCCGTGTAATCGATCACGTAGCCCTTGGGCATCACCTTCTTTGCCTGCGTCTCCAGGAATTTCAGCCCGTCGTCGAGCGAACCCATGTAGACGCCGCTCAAGGTCACCGCATTCAACTGCTGAAAGCGGTTGAGCGAACGCGGCTGGACGGTGTTCTTGATCGTCGCGATCGTGCTTAGCGGGATGAGTTTTCCGCCGGGACCCGTGACGTAGATCTTCTCGAGCTGCGACGGGTTCAGGCGGCCGATGCGCTCGATCTGCGGGATCACCTTGTAGCTGCGCCCCTCGATGTTGAACCGATTGACGTAGTTACCGCCGAGCATGGACGAAATGTCCGCACCGACCTGCTGCAGGTTGAGGCCCATCGCGGCCACCTTATCGCGATCGAACACGATCTCCGATTGCGGCTGGTCGATCTTCGTATCCAGCGTGGGACCGTAGGCGAACTTGTGGCTGGCCAGCGCCGCATCGCGGACCTTCTGGGCGATCGCGAGGACCTGGCTGGTATTCGCAGTCGATGCGATGACAAACTCGATCGGGAACTGACTGCCGCCAGGGAGCGCCGGAGGGGTCACGGGGAACATCCGAATTCCGGGGATGGCATGCAGCTTGGCGGCGACATCCGGGAGGATCTGGAAGACCGTCCGTTTGCGCTGGTCCCAGGGCTTCAGCACCATGCCGCCGAAACCGCCGCTGGGGTTCGTGATCTGGAAGGTGAACTTCGTCTCGGGTTCGCTCATGAACGCCTTGTTGGCGGCGGCCGTGAACTGGCTGGTCTGGTCGAGCGTCGCATTCGACGGCGCGTCGACGATGCCGAAGATCACTCCCTGATCCTCAGCAGGCGCCAGTTCCTGGGGTGAAAACATCCACAGGAGCGGCACGAGCAAGGTGAGCACGATCCACACGGCGTACACCGCGGAGCGCGCCGAGAGAACGTTCGACAGAATCCTGCCGTAGAGGGAACGCACCTTTTCGAAGCCCGCGTTGATGTGGGCGGGCAGCCAGTGATGCTCCGCGTCGGCGGTCAGGAGCTTCGCCGACATCATCGGGGAAAGCGTCAGTGCGACGACACCCGAGATCAGCACGGCACCGGCCAGGGTGAACGCGAATTCCCGGAAGAGCGAACCGGTGAGCCCGCCCTGCAACCCGATCGGCGCGTACACAGCCGCAAGCGTGAGCGTCATCGCTATGATCGGGCCGACGAGTTCTCGCGCACCCAGGATCGCCGACTCGTAGGGCGTTCGTCCCGCCCGCAAATGTCGCTCGACGTTCTCGACGACGACGATCGCGTCGTCGACGACCAGACCCACCGAGAGCACGATGGCGAGCAGCGTGAGCAGGTTGATCGTGAAGCCGAAGGCCTGCATGAGGAACACACCGCCTATCAGCGATACGGGGATCGCGACGATGGGGACCAGCACGGACCTGAACGACCCGAGGAACAGGAAGATGATCACCATCACGATGACGAGGGTCTCGAGCAGCGTGTCGACCACCTCGTGAATGGCGTTGTTGATGTAGTCGGTGGCATCATACGCGATGGTCGCCTTGATGCCGGTGGGCAGCTCTTTCTGGATCTGCGCCATCTCGGTGCGGATGCGCTTGACCACGTCGATGGAGTTGGCGTTGGGCAGCGTATAGATGCCCATGAACACGGCGGTCTGGCCCGAGTAATGCACGCTCGTGTCGTAGCTCTCGGCGCCGAGGCTCACGTCGGCGATGTCCTCGAGGCGCACGACCGCACCGTCCTTCTCGCGCACGACAAGGCGCTTGAAGTCCCTTACGGACCGCAGGTCGGTGTTCGCGGTGAGATTCACCTGGATCAGCGAACCCTTGGTCATGCCCGGGGCGGAGAGGTAGTTGTTGGAGGCCAGCGCCTGGCGGACGTCGGAGGCGCTTATGTTGTAGGCCGCCATGCGGTCCGGCTTAAGCCAGGCACGCAGCGCGAAGGTGCGGGCGCCGAGGATGTCGGCGCGCTGCACGCCTGGGACGGCGGTCAGGCGCGGTTGTACGGCGCGCACCAGATAGTCGGTGATTTCGTTCTGCCGAAGGATGTTCGACGAGAAGCTCAGGTAGGCCGAGGCGAAGGACGAATCGGCGGATTCGACGTTGATCACCGGAATCTGGGCGTCCGGCGGCAGGTCGCCGCGCACCTGGTCAACCTTCGAGCTGATTTCGGCCAGCGCCTTGGTCGGATCGTAATTGAGCTTCAGGCGGACTGTGATCGTCGAGAGCCCCTGGGAGCTCTGCGACTGCATGTAGTCGATGCCGTCGGCGGCCGCGATCGCGCGTTCCAGGGGAGTCGTGATGAAGCCGCGGACAAGGTCGGCGCTGGCGCCGACGTACACGGTCGTCACGGTCACGGCGGCGTTGTCGCTTCTCGGATACTGCCGGACATTGAGCGTAAGCGCAGCCTGGATACCAGCGATGATGATCACGAGGCTCACCACGATGGCGAGCACGGGCCGCCGAATGAAGATGTCGGTAAAGGATTTCATTGGGGAGATGTGGCCACTCTGCGTCCGCGATCCGGGCGGGCGGACCCGCACGGTTCACCGGACGCCGCGGCTCAGCTGTTGCTGGGCTTGGGAGTGAGCGAGAACTTAGGGAGCAGGGTGTTGTCGATCACCGCCGCCTCTCCGTTGCGCAGTTTGAACACGCCGGTGGAGGCGACATGGTCGCCCTCCTTCAGGCCCTTCTCGACGGCGACGAAGTCGCCCTCTGCGCGTCCGAGACGCACGAAGCGCTGCTCAAGCACATGCCCGACCACGCCGGTCTTGGGGTCCTTTTTCTCATCGATCACGAAAACGGAATCGCCGTAGGGCGCATAGAGGACCGCCGTCGTGGGGATCAGCAGAGCCTCCACCTTTTTGGGAAGCACGACGGACACCGTAGCGTACATGCCCGGATGGAGCAGTTCGTCGGCGTTGGTGAGCGTCGCCTGCACCTGGGCGGTGCGCATCACGCTGTCGACCTCGGGATTGATCGCGGTGATCTTTCCCTCGAAGACCTGAGAGGGGAAGGCGTCGACGCTGAGCTTGACCACCAAGCCGGTTTGCATGTCGGCCAGTTGCTGCTGAGGCACCGTGAAATTGACGTAGATGGGATTGAGGGACTCGAGGGAGACGATCGGGTTGCCGCGATCGATGTACTGACCGACATTGATCTGCCGGACACCCAGGCGTCCCGAGAACGGGGCGCGAATTTCCTTCTGTGCGATGAGGGCCTTCGCAGACGCGACGTCGGCATAGGCCTGTTTCAGCTGAGCCTCGGCGGTGTCGAGATCGGCCTTGGCAATCGTGTTCTTTGCATACAGGTCCCTCGCGCGACGTGCACTGACCCGCGCAAGCTCGGCCCGAGCCTCGGCCGACTCGAGTTGCGCCTGGAGAACCGAGATGTCCATTTGAACAAGCAGGTCGCCCGCATGGACTTTGGCGCCCGCCTTGAAACAGATCTTGGAAACGATGCCGGCGGCCTCGGTGGTCACCGTGACGCCTTGATACGAGGCGAGCGAACCCACCGCCTGGATTGTCGGCTGCAACTCTGCGCGCATCACGGGCGAAGAGGTGACAACTTCGGGAGGAATCGGGGCGTCGGCGGTTTGAGCCATGGCCTTGAACTCGGCCATCTTCACAAGGAACAAGACGGCCACGAGCGTGCCCAGGCCCGTGACAGACAGGATCCAAAAGGTTGATTTCTTCATGATAGGTTAGGTATTTGGCTGGTTAACTGGATGAAGATGAAAAATCAGGTGTCGGTGTCAGAAGTCCCCTGCTCCAACGGCTCAAGCGAAGCGGATTTCTCCAAGACCTTCTGCAGCAGCCGCACGAGCGTGCGGCATTCGTCCTCGGTGAGGCTGCTCATCACATGGGTGATCCTCCGGAAATGGTCGGGCAGCAGTCCACGAATCGCAGACCTCCCCTGTTCTGTGATTTCCACCTGCATCATCCGCCGGTCCTGAGTGTCGGGCACCCGGTGAACCATGCCGTCGCGCTCCAGCGTATCGATCAAGCCGGTCATCGTCGCACGCGTGCAACACGCCAGGTCCGCCAGTTCCGCCGGCGTCCGGGGCGTCGGTTCGCCGCGGGCACAGTCAAAAAGCAGCAGTAACACCAGGAAGCGCCCGTTCGAGATATTGTTGCGGGCAAAATAGATATGAGCTCCGCGAGCCAGATCATCCCCCGTTCGTAGAAGATGGAGAAACGCCTCGCACGACACAGGATTCAACTCCGGATACTGCTTCGAGATATCAAGAATACATTCGTAGCGAGGAATGTCCTTGAGCCGGAGTTTCAACACAGGCGCGGCGAACGGTTTTTGGGATGACGACATGAAATAAGCCTCCTAACTATCAGGGGGCTTATCAGAAAATCAAGGCCGTAAATTGCGAAATATCTAAACTTATTCGCAAGCCCTCGCCCAACCGAAGACTACGCCTAAATCCCCAATGAAATCGGCTTGGATGAAGTTGCACTTTGGCAAGGAATGCTGAATCTGCCCTCTCATGTCGTCTCGTCGCACCTCGATCCTTCTGATCGCTGCAGCAGGCCTTGTCCTGGGCGGATGCAGCAAGGGCAGAATCAAAACCTACACCATTCCCAAGGAAAAGACTCCCGCACCCTTCATGGGGCAAACGGGCCCAAATCCTGATGGCGGAATGCCTTCCATGCCTCCTGGGCATCCAGCAGTGGGGGACTCCGGCCAGATGGGCCTGCCGGCCGATGCCACGGGCGGCGCCACCGCCTCCGCGGCAGACAACACGCTTTCCTGGACAGTGCCTGCCTCTTGGCAGCCCAAGGCGCTCGGCACCATGCGACGCGGCAGTTATTCGGTCTCGGTCGCCAATCAGGATGGCGACATTTCCGTCTTCGAGTTTCCCGGCGCGGCCGGCGGCTTGGTCGACAATGTCAACCGCTGGCGCGGCCAGATTGGCCTGACACCGCTCGACCCTGCGAAGGCCGAGGCGGAGACGGTCGCGATGAAGACCACGTCGGGCCTTCCCTTCACCTTCGTCGACATGAACAACGGCAGCGGCGACGGCATCCTAGGCGCCGTCCTGGTGCGCGGCGATGAATCGTGGTTTTTCAAACTCAAGGGCCCTTCAAGCCTGCTCGCAAAGGAGAAGTCCGCCTTCGTCGACTTCCTCAAGTCGGTCAAAGCCAAGTAAGCCATGTTTAAAGAGATCAAGACTCTCCTCATTCGCTTCTTCACGTCCCTGGAGCTGACGGTCGTGCTCCTCGTCATGTCCATCATTCTGGTGTTCGTGGCGACGCTTGCCCAAGTCAACTTGGGGATCTGGGAGGTGCAACAGAAGTACTTCCATTCGTTCTTCGTGATGTGGCACCCGACTGGCGGCGGGTTCTCGCTCCCGATCTTTCCCGGCGGCTACCTGATCGGTGGCTTCCTCTTCGTCAATCTCGTCGCCGCCCACATCTACCGCTTCGCGTTCAAATGGCGTCGGCTCGGCATCATCATCGCGCACCTCGGCCTGATTGTGCTTCTGGTCGGTGAACTGCTGACCGGTATCTGGCAGAAGGAATACCAGATGCAGCTCGCCCCGGGAGAGACCAAGTCGTACGCGGAAAGTTTTACGAATTTCGAGCTCGCCGTGATCGACACGACCGATCCGAAGGTTGACCACGTGGTAGCGATTCCCACCTCGATGCTCGCGAAGGACAAAGCGATCCAGGTGCCCTCCCTGCCCTTCCAGATCGTCGCCCGCGCCTACTATCCCAATTCCGTGCTGCGCATGCGCACCGACGCGGACAAGGGGCAGCCCTCGCTCGCCAATGTGGGCATCGGGCCCCAGGTCCTGGCCACCGACGCGCCGCTCACCTACAAGCCCGACGAGACCAACACTCCCGCGGCCTTCGTGGAGCTGATCGGCCCCGACCATTCGCTCGGCACCTATTTGGTGTCCTCCCAGTTGGGAATGCCCCAGGCATTCACGTACGACGGCCACAACTACACGATCGCCCTGCGAGTCGAGCGCCGCTACATGCCGTTTAGCCTGACGCTCAAGTCGCTCCACCACGACGTCTATCCCGGGTCCGATATTCCAAAGAATTTCTCGAGTATCGTCCGGCTGCGCTCCGCCGACGGCAAGGAGGATCGCATCGTGCGCATCTACATGAACAATCCGCTGCGTTACGGCGGCCTCACGTTCTACCAGTATCAGATGAACAGCGCGGGCGCGGGCTTCAGCGTGCTGCAGGTGGTGCGGAACCCCAGCTGGCTGCTGCCGTACATCTCCTGCCTCATGCTTGCGGTCGGCCTGCTGATCCATTTCACGATCATGCTCTTCGGCTTCGTGCGCAAGCGCCGCGCCCCTGCCGCTGCGGCCCGATAACACCCTCGCCACCCTCTAACGGATTTCCACGATGCGCCGCATTCTTCCTTTCGCGTTCGTCGCCCTGCTTTGTGCCTGGGTGCTCTCGACCCTCCTGCCTCCTCATAACAAGACCGACTTCGATCTCGTCGGCTTTGGCAAACTGCCCGTCCTCGTCGACGGGCGTGTGAAGCCCATCGACTCCGTTGCACGGACCACCCTGCTCATGCTGCAGGGACACCAGTCCGTGAAGGACGCCGACGGTAAATCCATCGCGCCGGAAGCCTGGATTCTCGACATGCTCGTACGTCCAAAGACTGCCGACACGATGCAGGTCTTCGCAATCGTCAATCCGGATGTCCTCACCATCCTGCATCTGAAGCCCGCCGACGGGGCCGGCGATAAGCTCTTCTCCTTCGACCAGCTCCGTCCGCGCGTCGACGAGGTCGAGCGTCAGGCCCAGATGGCCAGCCAGGTGGACAACGGTCAGCGCGACGCCTTCCAGCGTGCGGTGCTTCAGCTCCACGAGAATCTCGCACTCTACCAGCGCATCCGGTTCAGTCTTCAGACTCCTGATACCAAGGATCTGCTCTCCGACCTGAAGCGCTTCCAGGATATCGTCGTTCCCGGCTCCGCGGCGGTCCGGGCGAAGGAGGCGAACAAGCCCTACGACGAAAAGCTGTACAAGGAGATCCTCGATTACGCGAATCGCTTCTCGTTCATTGCGGACAACGCCGGTATTCTGATGATTCCTCCGTCCAAGGGTGAAAAATCCGACGACTGGCGCAATGTCGGCAAGGCGCTCGAGGAGACCTTCGGCACGGGAGAAGTGAATCCGAATGTGCTCGCCTACGCCGGTCTGGCGTACGCCTGGCAGGCGCAACGCGCGACCGACTTCAACGAGATCGTTCGGCTGTATCATCAACAGCTGGCCAAGACCCTTCGGAGTGATGTGCTCAAATCCTCGGTCGAGGCGCGCTTCAACTCCGCCGAACCCTTTGCGACCGCCTACACGCTTTACGTGATCGCCTTCCTGCTCGCGATCATCTCATGGGTCGCGGCTCCCGAGGTGTTGGGCAGGACCGCCTTTGGAACGATGGTTCTGGCCTTCGTCGTCGCGACCATCGGCATCATCCTTCGCATGTGGCTTGAAGGACGTCCGCCGGTGACGAACCTTTATTCGTCGGCCCTGTTCGTCGGCTGGGTGGCTGTCGCGTTGTGCATCGTGCTCGAATATTTCTACCGCAATGCGGTTGCGAGCGTCGCCGGCGGCTTTGTCGGCTTCTGCACGCTGGTCATTGCCCAGCATCTGGCGCTCGGAGGCGACACGATGGAGATGATGCGCGCCGTGCTCGACTCCAACTTCTGGCTGGCGACGCACGTGGTGACTGTGACGGTCGGCTACGGCGCCACGTACCTCGCGGGCTTCCTCGCGCTGATCTACGTGGTCCGCGGCGTGTTCACCAAATCGCTCGACCAGAACACGGCCGATTCGCTGCAGCGCATGGTCTACGGCATCGTCTGCTTTGCGACGCTGTTCAGCCTGATCGGCACCATCCTCGGTGGAATCTGGGCCGATCAGTCCTGGGGCCGCTTCTGGGGCTGGGACCCCAAGGAAAATGGAGCGCTCATCATCGTTCTCTGGAATGCTGTGATCCTTCATGCCCGCTGGGGCGGCATGGTCCGTCAACGCGGGCTCATGGGCCTAGCCATCTTCGGCAACATCGTCACTTCCTGGTCCTGGTTTGGCACCAACATGCTGGGCGTCGGACTTCACAGTTACGGTTTCATGGCCGCCGCGTTTTACTGGCTGATCGCATTTGTCCTGAGCCAGCTCGCCTTCATCGCGATCGCAACGCTCCCGATCGACCGCTGGCGCAGCAAGCTGCGCGCCTGAGCGCGGCGCGTTTCTCTCCTTTCAAGCGCGGGTCCGTTCCAGCCCGCGCTTTTTTGCGCCCGCGTCCGGCGCCCTGGGGCCGCACCCGTATCGCTTTCCTCTGGCTCAGGATTTGTTTCCTGATTTGCTCGCGGCAAATCGAATGAGTTCTTCGCCCGCCTCATACCCCAAGGCCGCGGAGGAACGCGACGACCGCTTCCCTCCCGGCATACCCTTCATCGTCGGCAACGAAGGAGCAGAACGCTTCAGCTTTTATGGCATGAGGCAGATTCTATTCATCTACCTGACCTCGCTCTTTCTCGGTTTTGCCACCGAGCAAAGCGCCGGAACCGGCGCCGTCTCCGACGCCACTCTGCGCGCCACCCAGACCTACCACCTGTTCAACGCGAGCGTCTACCTGTTTCCGATGATCGGGGCGATTCTCGCCGACCGCCTGCTCGGCAAATACCGCGTCATCTTCTGGGTCTCGCTGATCTATTGCGTGGGGCAGGCAGCCCTGGCGTTCGGCGGCCATCTCGGAGCGCAGGGACATCTCTCCACTGCGACTGCGGCCGTCTACGCGGGACTGATCCTCATCGCAGTCGGATCGGGAGGCATCAAACCCTGCGTGTCCGCCAATGTCGGCGACCAGTTCACGTCGAAGAACGCGCATCTGGTTCAGCAGATCTTTCAGATTTTTTACTTCATCATCAATTTCGGCTCCTTCTTTGCGTCGGTCCTCACGCCCGTGCTCTACAAATCCTACGGGGCCGCCGTTGCCTTCGGCGTGCCGGGGGTGCTCATGGCACTGGCAACGCTGGTCTTCTGGATGGGAAGGAAGCGGTCCGTTCAAGTGCCGCCCTCGCCGGGTGGGCGCCTGGGGCTGCTGGATTTTCTCGCATCGTCATTTCTCTGCGCTCCGTTGCTGGTGATGGCCTATGTCGGCGCGACCGTCGCGGACGAGGTGGTCAAAGCCGCGATGAGCGACCAGGCGGGAGCCGTGGGGCGGGCCGCCCTGCACATCGTGGAGGCCGACTGGCCCTACGCGCTCGCCGCACTCGCCGGTCTGTCCATCGGCGCCGCCCTGTTTGCCTGGCGGCAGCGGATCAGACAGGACAACGGGTTTTTCGCGGTGCTGCTCTATTGCCTCCAGCATCGCGGCGAACGCCGGTCGGGCGAGAGTTTCTGGCTGCCCGCGCGCGCGCGCTTCGGCGAGGAGGCGGCGGAGGGGCCGCCCGCCGTCCTGCGAGTCATCGTCGTGTTTTCCATGGTCGGCGTGTTTTGGGCGCTGTTCGACCAGAACTCGTCCACCTGGGTGCAGCAGGCCAAGATGATGAACCTCACCCTGGTCGTTCCGACCGTCCTTTGGTATGGCTGGCTCATCCCTGCCGTGGTCGCGGCCGCCTGTTTCGGAGCGGTCTGGCTGTTTACCTGGATTTCAAACCGCCCGCTGTCGCGCAAGACGACCCTCAGCGCTCTGGCGATCCTCGTCGGCTGGGGCCTGCTTGCGGTCATCCTTCAGGCGATCCGAGGCGGGACCGAACGCATCGATCTGCTGCCCGCCCAAGTCTCGGCCTTTAATCCTCTGATGGTGATGATTATCATCCCCGCGCTCAATTTCCTCATCTACCGCCCCCTCGACAGGAAAGGCCGGCCCATGAAACCGCTCACCCGAATGGCGATCGGGATGTTTCTGGCCGCCTTCGCGTTTGTCGGCGTCGCCCTGATCCAAATGCGGATCTCCGCTGTCGGCCCGGGCCATGTCCACGTGCTCTGGCAGGTGATCCCATTCTTCATCCTTACGACCAGCGAGGTGCTCGTCTCGGTCACAGGCCTCGAATTCGCCTACACGCAGGCTCCGCGCGCCATGAAGTCGACGATCATGGGCTTCTGGCTCATCTGCGTGACACTGGGCAACGTGCTGGTGGCATTCCTGGCGCCGCTCGAAACACTCGCGGGCGGCCTCGCCACATTTTTCTGGATATTTGCCGGGTTGATGGTGCTCGCCGCGTTGGTGTTTGTGGCCCTGGCGGCCACCTACAAGGGGAAAACTTATCTCCAAGCCTGATCCGGGGGCTTCCCCCTAGCCGCGCCCGCGTCGTCGGGTATCTTCCATTTGCATACGGACAGGAAACCCGACGGGCTACAAAAACTTAACTGCTCGGGGCCTAAAGTTGGCCCCATCTGAGCCGAATTATCCTCCGTCGCGATTTATAGACTGACACTCATGGCCTGCACTCCCACCTTCCTTTCGAGCCTTCCGGGCTCGAGAGCATACTACGATTAAGCCATGGCAGGTGCCCCAACGATTGCATCCATTTTTGCCCACAAGGTCGTGGTCGGCGTAGGGGATATGGCTGTGTCAAACAACACCAACGTGACACTCAGCACCTATGCGCTGGGCTCCTGCGTGGGCGTGGTTGCCTATGATCCGGTTTCCAAAGCGAGCGGCATCCTGCACTTGATGCTTCCCGAATCGAAACTGTCGGCCGAAAAGGCCGCCGCCCAACCCGCCATGTTTGCGGACACTGGGCTACCGCTGCTATTCAACGCCCTGTTCGGTCTACGCGCCGAATTCGGTCGCATCCGGCTGTTCATCGCCGGCGGGGCGAGCGTGATCAACGGCGCCGACCCCTTCAAGATTGGCGATCGCAACCTTCAGGCAGTCAAAAAATTCCTAATCAGCTGCCCGTGCGTGATCAGCGGTCATGACGTGGGCGGAACGATCAATCGTACCGTGCATCTCGATGTTTCCACAGGCACGGTTTCGTTGCGCATGCCCGATTCCAGTCGGCAGCATTCGCTCGCCAACTGAGACGCGGACTCTGTTTGTGGAACCGGCCCGGGCGCTTGTCGCCACGGGCCGGGAATCACCACAACACACACTTCAGCCTTCATCTGAACCAATCAGATGGAAGCTCTACCCGGTCTTATCGGCACTTTGATTGGGCAACTGATGCGACGGGGTAGTTTTTCCCATCCGACTGGGGAGATCAACCCATGCCCGTGGTGCCGCAGGGAGGGATTCGGAAAAACTCCACGGTCAGGCAGGTGCATGGAGACTTGGAATCGGAATCGAACTTTGCTGCGATTCAGTCTTTCCCTCCCTGCCCATGCCCCTTCCCGTACAGGACACCATCCAAAGACACCGGCTGCTGCCGGTGATCGAGATTCAGGATATCGCCCAAGCCGAACCTCTGGCCAAGGCCCTCGTCGACGGAGGCCTCCCGCTTGCCGAAGTGACGTTTCGCTCCAAAGCCGCGCCCGAAGCGATCCGCATCATGGCGGCGTTCGACGCTCTCTGCGTGGGCGCCGGCACGATCCTCAATGTCGACCAGGCCCGTCTCGCGATCGAATGCGGCGCCCGATACCTGGTCTCGCCCGGCACCTATCCCGAGGTGATCGCCTTCGCACGCTCCAGACAGATCCCGATTTTCCCGGGCATCGCCACTCCCACCGACATCGGCATGGCGCTCGCCGCGGGTGTCGACGTGCTCAAGTTTTTCCCTGCCGAAGCCTACGGCGGTCTCGCCACGCTCAAAGCCCTGTCGGGGCCCTTCCCCCAGGTTAAGTTTATACCGACGGGCGGGATCAACGAGCAGAACCTCGCCTCCTATCTCGCGCATCCGAAAGTCCTCGCCTGCGGAGGAAGCTGGATGGTTGAAAAATCCCTGCTCGCCGCCGGAAACTGGGCGGAAGTCCGCGCCCGTGTTGCCGGCGCCGTGCAGCGCGTCAAGCAGGCCGCGAGCTGAGCCCGCTCCGAACGCGTCCCCGCGTTTCTCGTGCGCATCGGCGCCCTTCGCGCCGTCGTTGCGCCGCGCATTTTCCATGTTCGCCGGTCCTCGGCAGCCCTCGCCCAGGGCGTTCCATTCCACTCCCCGTTTTCAATGCGCCCGTTTCACCGTCTTCTCGTCTACTTTCTGCTTTTCGCGTCCTGCCTTGCGGCCGCGCCCGCCACACCGGCCAATCCTGCCGCCTCACCGCAGGCCCTGAAAATTCTCGCCTTCATCGCCAGTCTCGAAGGCCGGCATGGCCGGCACATCCTCACCGGACAGTTTCTCGGTTACGCGACCCAGGACAGTCGAAATCTGCCCGACAAAATCCATGCCGAAACCGGCTGCTGGCCCGCGCTGATCGGCGTCGATTACGCCGACTTCAACCGCGATACACTCGACACGCGCCTGCCCAACCGGACGGCCCTCGCCTACTGGCGCGACGGCGGCCTGGTGACCATCAGCACCCATCTCTACGATCCCACCGCTAAATCCGGCTACGGGTTGCGGGACAAAAATGTGACGCTCGACGCGCTGCTTACGCCGGGGACCAAGGTCAATCGCCGCTGGCGCCACGAACTCGATCTCATCGCCGACGGCCTCGACCAGCTCCAGAAGGATGGCGTGGTCGTGCTCTGGCGTCCGTTCCACGAGATGAACGGCGGCTGGTTTTGGTGGGGGCACAAGGACCCCGCGTCCTTCGTGCGCCTATGGCGCGACATGTTCGATTACTTCACGAAGACGCGCCATCTCGACAACCTGCTCTGGGTCTATGCCCCCAACCACGGGCAGGACACGACGGCCTATTATCCCGGGGACGCCTATGTCGACATCGTGGGGCTCGATTCCTACACGAACCATGTCGATCCGCTGCACGTGCCGGGATATGCCGTGGAGTCCAAGCTGCCCAAACCATGGGGCTTCACGGAATTCGGCCCCACCGGTTCCACGGGCGGGCAGCCGTCGGGGAATTTCGACTACAGGGAATTCGCGTACGGAATGACCGCCTATTTCCAGCGCACCACGTTCTTCCTGTGCTGGGACGCCAACTGGAGCCCGGCGAACAACCGGTTTGCCCGCGAATTCTATCGCAGCCCGGAAATGCTCAACCGCGAGGATCTCCCCGCGGGCCTGGCGGGATCGACCGCCAAGCCCTGAGATCCAGTGACCGGCGGGCGCGCGCCCACCCATGCGCCGCCCCCTGACTCAACGCTTGGTTATCCGGATGCTGCCCGCACTCGTGTCCAACACGAGGCGCGGACCGCCTCCATTGACCGTGCCATCCAGATGATCGCGCGAGTGCCGTCCGTGCTCCTCGATCGGAAAATCGCAGTGCACCGTGCCCGCCGAAGTGTCGGCGACCAGATCGAACGCAGCCGCTGCATCGAGCTTCGCCACGATCGACCCGCCCGAGGTGTCGAGTTTGCATTGCCCCTTCAGCGGCCCGAAAAATCCGACTTCGATGGAGCCGCCCGAAGTGTCGGCCCAGACCGTGTCCTCCGCGTGCTCGACGTGGATCGATCCGCCGCTCGTGTTGAGCTTCAGAGCCCCCTTTGCGGTCCCGACGTGCAGCGAGCCACCCGAGGTGTCGAGCGAGGCCTGTCCGGTGCATGACTCGAGCTTGATGTGTCCGCCCGAGGTGTCGGCCCGTACCGTACCGGCAATCGATCCGATCTCGATCGACCCACCCGAGGTGTCGGCGGATACCGCACCCTCAAGGTCTCCCACTTGGATCGAGCCTCCCGAGGTGTTCAAAGTCACGTTGTAGTGCTCCGGAACCGTGATGTCCCAAGACAGGGCGACGCGCTCCTTCCATCCTCCAAACCAGCCCCCGGTCCCACGCGAAATCTTGGCGCGCGCGGTGACATCGTCGCCCGACTGGCTCATGTCCAAGGCCAGATCCTTCAGCACCTTGTCGGCCGATGCGTCGTCGTCGGCAGCGATCTTTTCCTTCAGCACGACCCTCACCACCGGATCCTTTGAAGTTTGAACGCGGATCATGCCATTCGAGGTTTCGATTCGGAGGGAGCCTCCCGCTTTCACGTCAAAGGACTTCTCAACCGTCCGGTTCACATAACCGAAAGCGGAGAGTGTCGTTGCAGCAACAAGACAAAGGGTGCCGAGGGGGGAGCGCAGGTTCATGGATGGGATAACCCAGCGACTGGGCCAAAGTTTCAGGGTCTTTCGACTCCTGCGTCACAGCCATCGGCGCACGGCGACACAATAGGCGCGGTACGGCGCGCCGAACTTGCGGGAAAGATAACGTTCTTCGCGCCGGATCACGCCCCAATGCAGGGTGCAGGCCAGCAGCGGCACCGCCATCAACATCCACAAATCGCCCGACCAGAGGCCTGCGGAAAACGCCAGCAGGCACAGCGCCACGTACATCGGGTTCCGCGTGTGGCTGTAGGGTCCGCGTGAGACAATCACCGTGGTGGGATGCGACGGATGGATCGCAGTGCCTTCAGCTTTCATCGCCAGCCCGGCCCACGTCGCCAGCGCGCAGGAAACCAAGGCCACCGCACCCGCCACACCCCTGGCCGGTAGCAGGGGACCTAGCACTATGGGGTCGACCCGATGCACGAAATATCCGCTCACCACCACCGCCGTAAAGAGCAGCGGCGGCCAGGCCAGAATTACCGGATGGTCGGGCTCGTCCATGAACGTCGTAATCCCGTGCTTCGCGCCCGCAACCACGCCCCTGCGCCTCAATGGCCCAAGGGCACGCTGACCCGCGCCCCGCCTGCCACCGGACCATCGCCGGCTTTCGACACCCAGCCATGCATGCCCGCGCATCCCGACGCGACCAGTCCGGCCACAGCAAGGCCCAGGATCAATCGCCACGGCCGCCCCGCCGCGCGAGTCGAAGGAGATGAGGAATTCATGATCTTGCGGCGCTCAACAGGCGGATCATATAGCCCTCCTGTCGAAGCGTTTCAGAGGTTTTGATTCTAAGGACCAACAGCACGACAAAACTCGCGAAGGGAATCAGGATCAGCATACAGGTAAACGCCAGCATCGTGGGCGACAATTTCATCCCCCGAGCAACCTGAAACAGTGCGATGACCGAAAGAATCAGAGAGCCGAACATGCCCACACCGCCCACCACCATCACCGGAATCACATGAGGCCCGAACCGGGCGACTGTGCCGATCACGTTCAGGATGATCGCCACGCCAAGCGTTAGGTAACCGCGGCACAGTTTCGCCAGCTCGGCTTCAGTAAGAGGAGGGGCTGAGATCAGGTCTGCCATGGAGAATTTCTCCGCACTAGAGCCGGAAATTTCGTCGGTGGCCATCAAAAGCGAGGGCGCGATGATGAGGGCTCCGACCCCGGTTTTTCTGGGCACCTGCACTGGCCGGGTTGGGTGTCGGGTGTAAGTGCAGGCCATTCGCACAGCGCATCTTCCAAATACCACCGAAGTAAAGCGGGCGTAAATCGAGAACTGCCGTGTTGCATCACAGTGCACGACGGCTTAACTAGGCCGTTTGCCAGACACGGACGCCAAGTCCCATGAATATCGACCGTTCCGCCAGCCATCCTCTGTTTCTGATCACGCACGAATTCTATCCTCGGCGCGGCGGCATTGCCACGTTCACTGAGGAGATGGCCAAGGCCTCGGCCCGCATGGGGTACGATGTTGAGGTTTGGGCACAGTCGGCGCCCACGGAAAAAGAAAAACACTGGCCCTTCCGGATGAGGCGCCTGCCCCTGAAGGGCACCCATGACCTGAGTTGCCTGCTGCGTCTTGCACGAGAGCTGATCCGCGAGCGGCGGCGGCTGCGTTACGCGACCGTCTATCTCCCGGAACCAGGACCCATGCTTGCGATGATGATCCTGCAGGGGCTCAAGGCCTTCAGGCCCAAGCACCTGATTCTCACCTTTCACGGTTCCGAAATTCAGCGTTTTCACCGCAACCCCCTTTACCGGTTTCTCACACGGCGCCTGATTCACCATGCGACCCGTATCAGCACCCTCACCCATTACACCCAAAGGCTGCTGCTCGAGCGTTTTCCGGAGGCACGCGGGAAGGTCTTTTTGACGCCGGGAGCGTTGCGGTCCGATTTCGCCATCGTTCACAGCGGCAGCAAACTCGCGAACCGGCGGATCATCATTCTCACCGTTGGGCGCCTGCATCCCCGCAAAGGGCACCTCAAGACGATCCAGGCCCTCAGGTCTCTCACCGCACCCTTCCGCCGCCAGATCGAATACTGGATCGTGGGCAGCCAAAGCAAGAACGGCTACGATCAACGCATTCGCGCGTTCATCGCAAAGACCGATCTGTCCGTACGCCTGTTTGGCGACGTCTCCGACGAGGAACTGGACATGATTTACGACCGCGCGGACATCTTCGCGATGACCAGCATCGACCATGGCGACAGTGTCGAAGGTTTCGGACTCGTCTACCTCGAAGCCTCCGCTCACGGCATTCCGATTGTGGGGCACGCCGTCGGTGGCGTCGGGGAGGCGGTCATGGATGGCGTCACCGGCATCCTTGTCCCTCCCGACAGGCCCGCCCAGCTGGCCGCCGCATTCGAACGCCTGATCGCCGATCCGTCGCTGCGCACAAGCATGGGCGAGGCGGGACGGGCATGGGCACGACGGCACCAGTGGGTGAAATCCGCCGAGGCGCTTTTCCGCTAGAAAGTCAGCCGTGCTCAGGCCGACAGCTCGGCCGCCGCGTAAGCCGCGAAGGTGTCGAAGACCGGTATCCGATTATCTGCGACAATCGCTAGTCCGCTTGGGTCGACCTTGCCCGTGCGCACGGCGACGGCACGGATCCCGGCCGCAAGCGCGGCTCCAATGTCGGCCGCCGAGTCCCCCACCATCGTGCAATCCGAGGGAGACAGTCCGTATTTCGCCATCGTCTCGACGATGAAGCGCGGGGACGGCTTGCGGTAGACCATGGGCTGGTCCGGAGCCTCCGGAGCGATGCACACCTCGTCGAACACCGGCTGCGGGCCGCCGATCATCGCATCGAGCCGGGCGTTCACCCTCAGCGCGTCCTCAATGGAATAATATCCCCGGCCGATGCCGGACTGGTTGGTGAACAAAAAGAGCCGGTGGCCGAGTGCCTTTGCCCGGCGCAACGCCTCGGCCACCCCGGGGAAGAGCTCCACGCCGTCGGGATCGGAAAGATAGACCTTGTCGACGATCAGGGTGCCGTCGCGGTCGAGAAAGAGTGCCCTGGGCATCGTGATGCGTCGTGTTTCAGCGGACCCGCGTCACCGAAGTTCCCATACGTAGGGATAGTCGGAGAGCATGCGCGGCTTGGATGCCGTCACCTGGACGACATCCTCGATGCGGCAGGCACCCAAGCCCGGATAATAGAGGCCGGGTTCGACTGTGACGACCGCGCCCTTTTGAAGGATGCTGTCGACGGCCCCTGAGAGGCGGGGCAGTTCGTGCACCGCAAGGCCCAGTCCGTGGCCGGTGCCATGGAAAAATCCTGTCGCTCCGGAGGGCCCGCGCTCGGTCGCGTAGCCGAGGCGCTCGAAGGCCGCGACGACACCGCGGTGCACGTCCCGGCCGTTCACCCCGGCAGTGACGGCCTTGAGCGCGCCCATCTGCGCGCTGCGCACGGCCGACACCAGCGCACTCTGTGCGTCGCTGGCCCGTCCGCGCAGGAAAGTCCGCGTCATGTCCCCGTGGTATCCTGAGGACTGCACCCGAGGAAAAACGTCCACGATGATCAGTTCGTTGGCCCGAAGCGGCCCCTGGCCGGTGCAGTGCGGATCACAGGCCTGGTCGCCCCCCGCGGCGATCGTGTTCAGGGACAGCGCCCCCGCCTCGAGGCATGCGACCTCGATCGCAAATTTCAGGTGTTCGCTCGTCAGCGGCTTGCCCTTGTGGATCAGGCGGCCGGCCTTGATCCTGCTCGCCCGCAAAAGCCGCTCCGCCGCCGCGATCCCGAGGGCCGCACAGCGGTTGCCCTCGCGGATCAGATCGGCCTCCGCCGTGGTCTTGATCTCGCGCGCCGGAAACATCGCGCCCGATGCGATTTCGAGGGATATTCCGAGACGCTCCAGGCTCCGGGCCAGACCGGCCGGAAAATCGTCGGCGATCACGAAGCGGCGCTGTTTCAGCTCCCTGGCGACCCAAGCGATCACCTGAGCCACCCCACCCCCGGCCTTCGGCTTCTCACGCGTGGCTTCTGCCTGGATCCGCTCCAGCGACAAAACCTCATCGAACCTCCCCTCCTTGCGCGCCCGCCCATACTCGAGGGCGTTGACGATCGCGATTTTCCGCCCGGAAACCTCCATCGCGATGAAGGGATCGGGGGCGTGAAAACCGCCGAAATAAAGCATGTCCGAGCTGCGCTCGGAGTCGGCATACAGGAGTCTTGAGAGAGTGCGCATGGAAAAATTGGATGGCTTCTTTCTATTTTTGGCGATTAGCCACAAAGCCCGTGAAAAACGCAAATCCGGTTTCTTGGCTGTTTCAGTCCTCCCTCCTCGGCATCTGCCTGTTCCTGCTCTCCGCCTGCGGTGACGGCACGTCCGCCAAGGCGGCGGCCGCCGCGGCCGAACCCAAGACGATCGCGGACTATTTTGTGATCAAGGTCGGGGACGTGCCGGCCCACCTGCAGGTGGCCGTCTCGCATTTCGAACAGGAGCGCGGGCTCATGCAGCGACGCGACCTCGGCCCGGACGACGGCATGGTGTTCGTCTACCCCTCCCCCCAGCAGCTGAGCTACTGGATGCGCAACACCCCCACTCCGCTGGACATAGGCTATTTCGACGCCCATGGCGTGCTTCAGGAGGTGTATCCCATGTACCCCTACGACGAGACCCCGATCAATTCGCAGAGCAACCAGATCCAGTTCGCCGTGGAGATGCACCAGGGATGGTACGCATCGAAGGACCTCAAGCCGGGCGCCCGCCTCGATTTGACCGCGCTCGCCGCGGCGCTCAAGGCGCGCGGTTTCAAGCCCGAGCACTTCGGGCTGAACTAAGCGCGTCCGCGCGGCTCCCGCGCCCGCCATGCCTCGAGCAGGCGCTCCCGGTTGACCTTGCCCTGTCCGCTGCGGGGCCAGGGCGTCACGGCGACGAACCGCTTCGGCACCTTGAACGGCGCCAGGCGCGCACGCAGCGCACCGAGGATCCGTTCCTCGACCCCGTCTTCCAGGGCGGCCGGCACAAAGGCCACCACTTGCGAACCCCAGTCGCCGTCGGGCACCCCCAGCACGGCCACGTCGTCCACGAGGCCGGTCGACAGGATTTCCGACTCCACCTCCGCCGGCGCGATCTTCTCGCCTCCGCTGATGATCATCTGATCCCTGCGCCCCAGCACACGGAGCCTGCCGAATGCGTCCCACTCCCCCAAATCCTGCGGGGTCACGATGCCGGATTCGTCGTGGAGAGGATAGTATCCGCGAAACACCGACGCTCCCTCGATTCGTACCAGGCCCTGCCCGTCCAAGCCGATCCTGGCATGCGGCATCGGCGCGTAGGCTCCTCGAATCCCATCTGAAAATTCCACGGGCCGCAGCGCCGCGACCATGGCCGCGGTCTCCGTCATGCCATAACACGGGGCCAGCGGAATGCGCAGCTCCGCCGCGCGCGCCAGCAGGTCCGTCCACGCCGGCCCCCCGCCCAGCAGCACGCACCGGAAGCGGCGCAGCCAGTCCACGGCGGACGCTACGGACAGAAGCCGTTGGAGCTGGGTGGGCACCAGCGATATCACCCAGTCGCCGTCAGGCAGGTCGGGCACGCCACCGCGCAGGATCTGCTTCCAGTCCGCCTGGACATAACGGCCGCCGCTCAGTTGGCAGCGAATCCACGCCATGAAGCCGCTGACGTGGTGAAGCGGCAACACGCCGACGGCGTTGACCGTCTGGAGGTCGAAATGGGTCCGGAAACCGGCTGCGGCTGCCGCGAGCGTGTCCTGATCGTGCCGCGCGAATTTGATTCCGCCACTCGTTCCTCCCGTGGGCAGGCAGATCCAGCCACGTTGGAGGCTGCCGCCGCGGTCGGGCTCCGCAATCACCGCCTCCGCGCGGGATCTTTCCACCGGACCCCACGCACGATCGAGGAGAAACAAGGGACCGTCTCCCGCCGCGGCCGCGGCTAACTGCTCCCGAAGCTCGTCGGACGACATGGGGCTGCAGACGCGGGGTTCCGTTCCTCTGAGGACCTCTCCCCTCCAACCGAGCAAACGTGCTAGCTCAAGGCGTTCCATAGGTTCTCGGGATTGAGATCGTCGACCTGGGCCCTGCGAACAAATGGCAGGCATGGCGGACCGTCGAAACGGCTGTCCTCGAACAGTGGCCAGACGCCCATTCCCATCGCGAGCCGCTCGCCGTCCCAGGCGAAGGCGTGCCCCAGCGCGGCTTTCGCCCCGAGGCCGGTCTCCAACGCCGACGAAAACACGACTCGGGCGCGCGCCCTCGATAGCGCCGCGCAACACGCCTCGGGCGAGGCCAGCAGCGACGTTTTCACCACGTACACGCCGGGCCATCCCAGCCCGAGCCAACGTTCCACGTCGCCATCTCTGACCAGCGATTCGTCGAGCGCGATCGGCGTGGGGAAGTCGCCCGCAAGCCCAAGCAGCAGGTCGTCCGCCCCTCTCGAGTCGGGGGCCACCGGCTGTTCGACGAATTCAACGGGTCGGTCCGCGCAATGTTCGAGCCACCGCTGCGCCGTCCGCCGATCCCAGGCTCCGTTCGCGTCGAGTCGCAGCCGACCCCCTTCCGGGAGCGCCGCCACGAGGTCGTCGAGCATGGCACGCTCGTCCGCGGCATCCTCCACGCCCACTTTCCATTTGAACACGCGGAATCCGGCGTCCGCCTTGTCGCACACCGCTGCTAACGCAGCCCGACCCGCGGGCAGCAGCCCGGCGAGCGGCAGAAAATCCACGCCCGGGCGAGCCGCGTTTGTCTCCTCTGTGCGGCGGGCATCGGCGATCGCAGCCGTCAGCCCGCCCTTGAGACACGCAAGCCGCACGGGCAGCAGGCGCACCTGCTCGTCGTCCAAATTGCCCGCAAGCTGCTCGAGCGCTCCGAGCGCCTCATCGACCGTTTCCGTCCCAAACCACGGGATCGGCGCCACTTCGCCATAACCCACGTTTCCCTGTCCGTCCTCCAGGCGCAGGTAAACGCCCTCGCGCTCCGCCCAGACGCCGTGCGCCGTGCGCACAGAGGCGCGAAACGGAAGCAGGTAACGACGATGGTTCAATAGGAACCGCATGGGCGCAGAATCTCCTCCGCCGCCCGTCTCGTAAAGTCCGTTTGCCGCGCGACCTCAGCCCACGCCGGCCGCCTTCCGATTTTTTCGTTTGTATTTTCGGGGCCAAGCCGTACTGCGATAGCGGCAACACATGAGTAACGTTGCCAAGAGTCCCGCCCACGCGGTCGACACGGAGTTCTACCAGCCCGCCGACGCGTTCTTCCGAAACAATCTCCCGATGGCGCTCACGTTCGACGACGTGTCGCTTTCGACGCTTTACTCTGAGATTCTGCCCAAGGACGCCGACACGTCCACCCAGCTGTCCGAGGCGCTCCGCCTGCAGATCCCGATCGTGTCGTCCGACATGGACACCGTCACCGAATCGCGCATGGCGATCGCGATGGCCCTCAACGGCGGCCTGGGACTCATCCATTACAACATGCCCGGGAAGGACCAGGTGAAGGAGGTCGCCCGCGTGAAGCATTACATCCACGGTTTCATTCAGGATCCGATCACAGTCGGGCCCGAACTCACCGTGGCCGACGTGTTGAATCTCGTGGAGGACAAACGCTACGGATTCCTCACCTTTCCGGTCGTCGACGCGTCTGGCCGGCTCGTCGGCCTGCTTCCCGGTTCAATCGTGAAGGAGCGCTATCGCCACAAGTCCGTCGTCGAGGCCATGACGCCGCGCGCGCGACTGATCACCGTCAACGTGCGCGAGATCGGCAACGACGCCATCAAGTTCGCGGATCGCTTCTTCAGCGACAACATCGGCATCAACAAGATGCTCGTCGTCGACTCCGAGGACCATCTGCGCGGGTTGGTCACGTCCACCGACGTGGAGCGCATCATGGGCGAGTCCAATTCCCGACAGCGCGCCGCGCGCGACTCGGCGTTTCGCCTGGTCTGCGGCGCCGCGATCGCCCCCGTGCGAAGGTCCAGCGGTGCGCTCGACAAGGATCGCATCCTCTCCCACGTCGAGCAGCTGGTCGAGGAGTCGATCGACGCCGTCGCCGTATCCACCGCTCATGGACACACCGCGGGCGTCGGTGACATGGTAAAGATGATACGCAGCGCCTTCCCCTCGCTGACGATCATCGCCGGCAATGTCACGTCCGCCTCCGGCGTCGAATTCCTCGCCCAGTGCGGCGCAAACGTCATCAAGGTCGGCCAGGGCCCCGGCTCGATCTGCACGACCCGCATCGTCGCCGGTGTCGGCATCCCGCAACTCACGGCGCTCCACGTCGCCGGCCGCGGCGCAATCGCCAGCAACGTGAAGATTCTCGCCGACGGCGGCATCACCAAGTCGGGCGACATGGTCAAGGCCCTCACCCTCTCCCACGGCGTCATCCTCGGCGGGCTGCTCGCGGGCTGCAAGGAGGCCCCGGGCGAGATCATGGAGATCAGCGGAAAGCTCTATAAGCAGTACCGCGGCATGGGCAGTCTGGCCGCGATGAAGGCCGGCAGCGCCGCGCGTTACGGGCACGACAAGGAGGACAAGACCCGCAAGCTCACCGCCGAAGGCATCGAGGCTCTCAAGGAAGTCAGCGGCACGGTCGACGACGTGCTCGCCTCCCTCGTCGGCGGATTGCAGAGCGGCATGGGTTATCTCGGCGCCGCCACCCTTGAACAGCTTCGCGCAAACGCACGCTTCTGCCGGGTCAGCCCCGCAGGACAGAAGGAAGCCACGCCGCACGACGTGATCGAGGTCGCCCGCAAGGGCTGAGCACAGGCTCCTCGCGTTCTACAGGGATGGAATAAGCGAAGCGCTTCGCGCTCTGGAATCATTCTCAATTCCCGTATCCCGCTCCTCGATTCCTTCCGCACGCCGCTCAGAGCTTCAACAGCTCCGCGGTCGGCGGAACGTCCTTGATCAGCTGCGAAGGCAGCGGGCCGACGCCGAGGTAGCGCAGGTTGGGAAGGCGTGCAGGAAGCGCATCGCCATAGGCCACGCGCACCACGCCACGGACCATCGCGGCCACGTAGCGGCGCGCATTCTCAGGGAGGTCCCCAAATCGGCGAACCCCCGAGATGTCCCCGCTCCAGCCGGGATGCTTCTCGTAAACCGGATGCAGCGTGCGACGGATCGCCTCGTTGCGCGGAACATGCTGGTAGCGTTTGCCCGAAGCATCCTCGTATGCCACGCAGACCTGCAGGTCGCCCGACCAATCCTCGGCGTAGGTGAGCGCGTCGAGCTTGTTGATCATCAGGTCGTGATACCCGCCGTAGCGCAGCGCATCACCCTTCTCGACGGCATCGTACCAGCCCACCATGCGCTGGCGCCCCGTGCTCGTGCCGAACTCGATGCGCTTCAGGATCCGGCTCAGCGGATGCGCCTCGTCCATCTGCGTCAGGAACGTGTGTGTGCCGACCTTCGTGTCATAGGCCTTGGCCACGCCGAAGATGTGCACCGGCTGGGCCGGGATTCCCGCGCTCTCGAAAATCTCCGGCGCGTAGGTATGCGACGCGGTCTGGTTCGGGGAGAAACCGTTGCGCTTGTCGAGCCAGTACGACTGGCCGAATTCGCCGATGATCGTGCGACCCTGCGCGATCTCGCCCAAAACGATCTCGCGCACCTCGACGATGTTGCGTGCGAGCGCCGATCCGGCGGTCCAGTACGCCTCGGTGAGCGCACCGAGATTCAACGTGAACGGCTCGGCGCCGCGGAAACGCGTGAAGTCGAACTCCTCCTTGGCAAACACGCCCATCTCGATCGCCTCCGCGTTCGCCCGCTGCTCGGCAGCCGTCAGCTTGTCGAAGAACGACGACCAGGTCTGCGCACTCACGCGGCAGACGTGCCGGATGGTCAGCAGGGCGCGGTCCGCACGCTGGGCAAGCTTGCGGGCGTAGGCCTCGCGCGTATCCAAAAAGTCCGCATAACAAATCTGCCACTGCCCCACCTCGTCCTGATACGCGGGCGTGATTCCACGGCCCGTCGAACCGCGAGGCTCCTCGTGGATGACGTTCACCCGGTAATCCTCCCAGGCCAGATCGAGCAGGCGGTGCGTGAGGTCCGAGACCAGCGTGCGCTCGTCGATGCGCAGCCGCGAAAGGATCGTATACCCCTTGCGTTCGAGGGGACGGGTTTCCCACCAGATCTTGCGCGGATCGGCCACGACTCCCGCGCCCAGACACAGGTAAGAGACCGACGACTCCACCACGCCCGCTGGAAGGAGGTTGAGCTTTATGCCTCCCGCGGTGTGCCCCGAATTCGCGCCGCCGTTGACCTTGAGCACGGTCGACACCCGAGCGACGGATCCGCCCAGTTCCTCGACCACCTCGGGTATGAGACGACCCTTGCCTTCGTCTCCGAAGGAAATGCCGACGTCGGCGATCAGCTGACTCGTGAAGGGGAGAAGAGACATGATTGCAGAGCGGCAGCCGGAACCAAGCGCCCCTGTTGCCACGTTGCAGAAAGGTCACTCGTTGTCGGAGGGCAAGCCCAGAACCTAGCCCCTATCCGGAAAGCCTGCACCAGAAAACTCCGGCGCGCCCCTCGCCCAAACTGCGTTTCCTCAATCCCCTGGAGCCCCCCGGCCACCGTCCTACCCCGCCCCTTACCGTCTGCAAAATGACGATGTAACGCACCCCTCCCATTCCGCCGTCTTATCGCCGAATGAAACCCTCCTTATGGCCGATCGCCCTGGGATGCGTCTTTTCCTGGTTTCTCCGAACGACGAGTGCTGCCCAGCTGTCGGGATCGCAAGCGCCTTCGCCGTCCACGGATGCTGCCCCCGGCTGGGGGCCCGAAGCCCAGGCTTTCCACGTGCTCAACCGTCTCGGCTATGGGCCGCGCCCCGGTGACATTCGCGCCATCGAGGGAGAAGGTGTCAAAACCTGGATAAATCGTCAGCTCGATCCACAATCGATTTCCGATCCCGTGGCCGACGCCGCCCTCGCACGCCTCGGCACCCTCGACCTGCCCTGTTCGACGCTGGTCCAAGCCTACCGCGAGGAGGCCGTGCTGCGACGCGAGAGGCAAAAACGCCTGGGGCAACAGGCGGCTGCGACGACCGACGCCGGTCCCGCGCCGCACCCAATCAAGCCCCCGCCGGTCGATCCGCCCGAACAGCTCCTGGCCACCGCATTCGCGCAGTTTCAGGAGGCCAAGCTGATTCGCGCCGTGCTGTCCAACCGACAGCTCAACGAGGTGCTGGTCGATTTCTGGTTCAATCACTTCAACGTGGACGCCCGCAAGGAGCTCGATCGCGCGACGGTCGAATCGTATGAACGCGACACGATCCGGCCCCATGTCTGGGGAACCTTCCGCGAGTTGCTCGGGGCGACCGCGCACAGCCCCGCGATGCTGGTGTACCTCGACAATTGGAAGAGTTCGCGCGTGCTCGCCATCCGGCGTCGGCCCGGCGGCCCGGTCGTCGCCAGACGCGGTCTGAACGAAAATTACGGCCGTGAGATCATGGAGCTGCACACGCTCGGCGTGGACGGAGGCTACACTCAGGACGACGTGATCCAAGTTGCGCGCTGTCTCACGGGCTGGACGATCAATCCCGCCAACGGTTCCTTCCGGTTCCTGCGCTACTGGCACGACCAGGGGCCCAAAGTCGTACTGGGTGTCCGGATACCCCCTGACGGAGGAATCTCCGACGGCGAGCACGTGCTCGACCTGCTCGCCTCCAGCCCGGCCACGGCCCGGCACATCTCCCGCGAACTCTGCCAGCGCTTCGTCG
>JAJXYI010000712.1 GCA_021780625.1 bacterium
CACTACGGCCATCCCTCGGTCTTTGGCTTCATGCAGCTCGACCACCTGTGGAAGGCCCAGCACTGGAATCCGGAAAAGCTGATGGCCCTCTACAAGGCCGCCGGCGCGAAGTACTTCGTCGCGCTCGCAAACCACCACGACAATTTCGACTGCTACAACTCGAAGTATCAGCCCTGGAACTCAGTCAACGTCGGTCCGAAGAAGGACATCGTCGGCATCTGGGCCAAGGTCGCCCGCGAGGACGGGCTGCGCTTCGGCGTGAGCAATCACTCGTCACACGCCTGGCACTGGTTCCAGGTGGCCTACGGCCACGACGTCACCGGCCCGCTTGCCGGCGTACCCTACGACGCCGCCCGTCTCACGAAGGCCGACGGCAAGGGGAAATGGTGGGATGGTCTCGATCCGAAGGACCTCTACTGCGGACTGCGCATCCCGATGCCGGCGAGCATCAAAACCCCCGCCGAGGCGGCGGACTGGCACGCCAAACACGACGGTTACTGGTATGAGGGAATTCCGCCCTACGACAACGGCTATGCAGAGAAATGGTTCCTGCGCGCGCAGGACCTCCTGGACAAGTACCACCCTGACCTTCTCTATTTCGACGACACCGAGCTTCCGCTCGGTCGATTTGGCAAGGCCATCGCCGCCCATTTCTACAACGCCAACATGGCTTGGCACCACGGCCAAAACGAAGCCGTCATCAACGCCAAGCACATGCAGCCAGACCATGCGCCCGCCGTCGTGTCTGACATCGAGCGCGGCATCGCCGAAGGCATTCGCAAGGAGCCGTGGCAGACCGACACGTGTATCGGCGATTGGCACTACAATATTCATGTCTTCGAACAGCACCGCTACAAGACCGTCGGCCAGGTGGTGCGCATGCTGTCCGACATCGTGAGCAAGAACGGCAATCTGCTCCTGAGCATCCCGATCAAGGGCGACGGCACGATCGACTCCGACGAAGTTGCGTTCCTGCACGGCATGGCCGCGTGGATGTCGGTCAACAGCGAGGCCATCTTCTCCACGCGCCCCTGGGTCGTGTACGGCGAGGGACCGTCGACCGTCGTCAAGCCCGAGGCCGGGACCTTCGGCGGGGCTCGCGACGTTCAACAGGTCGTCTACACCTCCCAGGACATTCGTTTCACCACCAAGGGCGACTTCCTGTACGCGATCGACTTCGCGTGGCCCGAGAGTCACCAGATTGTGATTACGTCCCTGGCCAAGGGCGGCGCCCATCTCGAGGGACGGAAGGTCGAAGCCGTATCCCTGCTCGGATACGATGGTGCCCTGTCCTGGACCTGGAACGACACGGGGCTCCACGTCTCATTGCCGGCCAAGGCGCCCAGCGCACACGCCTTCGTGGTGCGCGTGCGCCTGTCCAAGGCGTAACCCGCAGCCGCCGACAATGCTTCGTCCGTTGCCCGCGCCGGTCAACCGGCGTCGGGCGGTGGGACGCAGCCGACGCACCGCCACCGACCGGCGGCCGCACAGACTTTCGATTTCGAAAGCCATGACACCCGGAAGCTGCCGCCCTGCAGCTTCCGGCGCGCCGTCCAATCGCGCCGCGCACCTACCTCTCTAAACGTTCACACGAGCCAATCCCATGATCCATCTCCTCCTCGCCTCCCTGTTCTGCGACCACATGGTGCTCCAGCGAAACCAGGCCAACCCCATCTGGGGCTGGGACCGGCCGCGCCAGGAGATCGTCCTTACCGTCGAGGAGGGACCTGCCACAATCGCCCCGTTGCACATTCGCACAGGCGACGATGGCTCGTGGCATGCGGTCCTTCCGCCGCTGCCCGCGGGCGGCCCTTATCGCATCCAAATTTCCGACGGCACCACGGAGCGCACGATCCACGACGTACTGGTCGGCGAAGTCTGGGTCGCGTCGGGTCAGTCGAACATGGAACGGGCCCTCAATGACTCGGCGGGCGCTGCCACCACCATCGCCACCGAAACCACGCCAGAAATCCGGGAGTTCAAGGTGACGCGCACGACCGCGCTCGAGCCACGCCGCGAGGTGGGCGGCCAGTGGACCGTATGCTCTCCCGCCACCGCGGGAAGCTTCTCGGCCGTCGCCACCTACTTCGCGCTCGAGCTGCACCGCCGCCTTCACGTGCCCGTGGGCATCGTGAACTCCACCTGGGGCGGCACCCGAATCCAGGCGTGGGCGAGTGTGCCCGCGCAGCGCGCCGTGTCCGACGTGGACGGCGAACTCGCCCACATCGCGGCGCTCGCTCCCGAGATGCCGAAGCTCAAGGCCGCCTACGACACCAAGCTCAGGGCATGGGAACACCAGAATCTCGCAACCGACACGGGTATCGCGCCTGAGGCCACCGGCTGGGCGAATCCAGCCACGAGCGACGCAACCTGGAAGACACTCCCGCTCCCTGCCTATTGGCAACGCCACGGGCTGAAGTTCAACGGCGCCGTCTGGTTTCGCACTCACGTCGCGATCCCGGCCGCCTGGGCGGGCCGCGACCTCGACCTGAACCTGGGGCCGATCGACGATTTCGACACGACCTACTTCAACGGCGTCGAAGTCGGACACATGGGTGCCGAACATGACGACGCCTACCAGATCCCGCGCCACTACGTCATCCCGGCCCGACTGGTAAAGGCGGGCGAGGCGACGATCGCGGTGCGCGTCTTCGACCGCGGCGGCGACGGCGGCTTTGGCGGGACGGAGTCCTCCATGAGCTTGTCCCCTGTCGGCGAGAAAGGCCCCTCCATCCCCCTCGCGGGCGCATGGCGTTATCGGGTCGAGCGCCCGATTCCCCTCGTCGTCGCGGACTGGTCTAAATATCCGCTTCCTGATTACCCAATGCCCCAGGATCATCCCGGCGCGCTCTTCAACGGCATGATCGCTCCGCTCATCCCCTACGGCATCCGGGGCGTCATCTGGTATCAGGGAGAAAACAACACGGACGCCCCCCGCCACTATCACGCCCTGTTCACCGCCATGATCCGCGACTGGCGCACGCGCTGGGGCCAGGGCCAGTTTCCCTTCGATTTCGTGCAGCTCGCCAACTACAAGGGCGGCCCGGGCTGGCCGCTCATCCGCGAGCAGCAGGCCATGACCCTCGCCGAACCGGAGACCGGGATGGCCGTCATCATCGACATCGGGGATCCGGACAACATTCATCCGGCCGACAAGCGCGACGTGGGGCACCGCCTCGCCCTCCTCGCCCGTTCGCAGGTCTACGGCGAACCCGGAATCGTCACCTCCGGGCCAACCCTCGAGCGCGTGGAAATCGTGGGCAATTGCGTGAAGATTCACTGGGCCCACGCGGACGGACTCAGGACGCGCACCGGCGCCTCCCAGGTGCTGGGCATTCAGCTCGCCGGCACCGATGGTCGCTTCGTTACCGCCACCGCCAAGATCACCGGAACCGACTCCGTCGTCGCCGTCTCCCCGGACGTGCCAGCGCCCGTCGCCGTTCGTTACGACTTCGCGGACAACCCGGATGGAAACCTCGAAAACGCAGCCGGGCTTCCCGCCGCCCCGTTCCGCACGGACATTCTTGCGACATCACAGCCATGACGTACCCGCGCATTGCCGTTCGCGTCAGACCCGGCCTCCTGCTGCTCCTGATGTTGGTGTGCGTGGGCCGGATCGTCGCTGCGGCTGCGGTGCCTCTCCGCCAGGTCGAGAACTTCAACCGCGGCTGGCATTTTGCGCTGGGCGATCATCCGGGAGCCAAGGCTCCCTGTTACGATGACTCCGGCTGGCAACGTGTCGGTCTGCCCCATTCGTTCAGCATCCCCTCCTTTGCCGCCGGCAATTCGTTTTATGTCGGTTACGGATGGTACCGGAAGCAATTCACGATTCCTGACAGCTGGACCGGGAAACGGCTGTTCCTCGATTTTGACGGAGCGTTCCAGGATGCGAAGATCTTCG
Source organism: bacterium (assembly GCA_021780625.1). The sequence continues at coordinate 3,902 of JAJXYI010000712.1, forward strand.
TCAACGGACGCGAAGTCGGACGACATCAGGGCGGCTATACGGGATTTGAAATCGAGATCACCGATGCCGCCCACGTGGGCCGGAACCTCGTCGCCGTCCGCCTCAACAACCGCTGGAACCCCCAGCTCGCCCCACGCGCCGGGGAGCACGAGTTCCGAGGCGGGCTGTACCGGGACGTCTGGCTGGTCGCCACCAATCCACTACACGTGACCTGGTACGGCACTTTCGTCACCACCCCAACCGTATCAGCCAACTCAGGCACGGTGAATGTGAAGACCGAGGTCATCAACCAGTCGCCCGTCCGCAAGGTCTGCACCGTCCAAACGCGGGTGGTCGATCCTTCGGGCCGGACCCTCGAAACGATGTCCTCGATGCGCAGCCTCCGCCCCGGCCAGACCATCACCTTCGACCAGACGAGTTCACCCATCCCGCACCCCAAGCTTTGGTCGCCCGACCATCCCACGCTGTACTCAGTCCTCACCACCCTCTGCGACGGCGACCATCCGGTCGATGACTTCAAGTCCCCGCTCGGATTCCGCTGGTTCAAATTCACCGCGCATCACGGATTCTTCCTCAACGGAAAACACCTGTATTTCAAAGGCGCCAACGCGCACCAGGATCACGCAGGCTGGGGCGACGCGGTCGCCGACAGCGGGTTTTATCGCGACGTGGGGATGCTCAAGGACGCGGGCTTCGATTTCATCCGGGGCTCTCACTACCCGCATGCTCCAGCCTTCGCGTCGGCCTGCGACAAACTCGGCATGCTCTTCTGGTCCGAGAACTGTTTCTGGGGCACCGCGGGCTTCAATAGCCCCTGGGGGGCGAGCGCGTATCCGGTGCACGAGGCCAACGACGCGGGATTCGAAGCCAGTGTGAAGGCAAGCCTCCGGGCCATGATCCGCATCAACCGGAACCACCCGAGCATCATCGTCTGGAGCATGTGCAACGAAGTGTTCTTCTCGGCGCCCCAGGTCATGCCGAAGGTCCGGCGCTTCCTGAAGGAACTGGTCGCCTATTCCCATGAACTGGATCCGACGCGGCCCGCGGCCATCGGCGGGTGCCAGCGCGGCGATCTCGACAAACTCGGGGACGTCGCCGGTTACAACGGGGATGGCGCCCGCCTGTTTCCAAATCCGGGCATCCCCAACGTCGTCACCGAATACGGCTCCACGATGGTCGACCGCCCGGGCGAATACGCGCCCGGCTGGGGCGACCTGCCGGAGACGCCCGGAGCCACCCCGGGCAAGGAAGGCTCCTGGCGTCTTCCGTGGCGAAGCGGCGAAGCGATCTGGTGCGGGTTCGATCACGCCAGCATTGCCGGTCATCGCTTCGGATCGATGGGGCTCATCGACTACTTCCGACTCCCGAAACGCCAGTGGTATTGGTATCGCAACGCCTACCGCCACATTCCCCCGCCTCCGTGGCCCAAAGCCGGCATTCCGGCCGCCCTGCGCCTCTCCGCCGACACGACCACACTGCGCTCCCCCGATGGCACCGACGACGCGCAGGTGATCGTCACCGTCGTCGACAAGGGTGGGACCGCGCTCAGCAACTGCCCTCCCGTGACGCTCTCGATCGTCTCCGGCCCCGGCCAGTTTCCCACTGGCCCGAGCATCACCTTTGCCGCGGACACGGACATTCCGATCCGGGATGGTGAAGCCGCGATCGAATTCCGATCCTACCACGCCGGTGAAACCCTCATCCAGGCGACCTCTCCGGGCCTGAGACCTGCGACGCTGAAGATCACCACGGAGGGAACGCCGCGGTTCATCCCGGGCGTCACGCGCCGCGTCGCGCCACGCCCCTATCGACGGTACACCGCCGCGGCCGCGGCCGAAGCGGCCCGAACCTTCGGTATTCAGAATCCCACTCGCGCGAGCACCGAAGCACCGGGTCACGCCGCACGCCTCGCCAACGATGGGAATCCCGCTTCCTGCTGGGAACCGGAGCCGGGCGACCGCACGCCCTGGCTCAGCATCGACCTCGAGCGCATCGTGACGGTGAAAGCCGTCCACCTCATCTTTTCCACCGCTGGATCCTGGCACTACCGGATCGAAACCTCCCCGGATGGCGAAGGGCATTGGCAGGTCATCGACGACCAGACCCATGCGAGGCCGGGCGGTACCGCTCGCCTGGATGCGGTCCACGGCACGCCAGCCCAAACGCGTTTCGTGCGGATCATCCTCACGGGCTGGCCTGCAGGGTCACTCCCCGGCGTCGCCGAGTTAAGCGTTGAGGGCGAGGCTTCGGCACGATGAATTCCAAACGATGATCGAGCCTTTCTCGTACGATCACTGATCGGCCGATAATTTTGCACACCACGCCATGAAGCCCAACGCGATCGCCCTAGTCATCCTTCCCCTCCTGCTCGCAACCAGCACCTGCCTGTTTGGCCAGAGCGAAACCATCACCCTTTGGAAAGGCGGTGCTCCTGGAGCCAAGGTCAATCCCGCCTACAAAACGACCGTCGACGACTCCGGTGGCTGGGTGAAGATGCGCTTCGTCACCGATCCCACTCTCGACGTCTATCCGGCCCCCGCCGACCGTGCGAACGGCACCGCAGTGATCATCTGCCCGGGCGGAGCCTACTGGGCGCTGGCGATCAAACACGAGGGTTCGGACGTGGCCCACTGGTTGAATTCGATCGGCGTCACCGCCTTCGTATTGAAATACCGCCTACCCGACGACTCGATCATGGTGAACAAGGCGATCGGCCCCATGGAGGACGGGCAGCGGGCGATCCGCATCGTGCGCCGGGACGCCCGGAAGTGGCACATCGATCCCGACCGGATCGGCATCATGGGGTTCTCCGCCGGCGGCCACCTGGCGGCAACGCTGTCCACACAATTCAACTACAAGGCCTACAAGCCTGCGCACCCGACCAGCGCCAAGCCCGATTTCTCCATCCTGGTTTATCCCGTCATTTCGATGGAGCCGGACGTCACCCATCCCGGATCGCGTGAAAATCTCCTGGGCAAGAATCCCTCGCCCGCATTGGTGCGGCAGTTCTCGAACGAACTGCAGGTGACGGCCCAAACTCCACCGACCTTCATCGCCCTGTCCGCGGACGATCCCGTCGTCCCGGTCGAAGGCAGCTTCCGATACGCGGAGGCGTTGATTCGCCATCACGTGCCCTGCGAACTCCATGTCTACCAGTCCGGCGGACATGGCTACGGACTGGGGCGTACCGAAAACACGGAATCGACCTGGCCCACCGCGTGCCAGAACTGGCTCCGGATGCGCGGCCTCCTGAACCCGAGCCACGACCGCAGTTGAGCCACACAGTTGTGGAGTGCGGTGGCCGGTGGCCGAAGAATCCAGAATTCAGAATCCAGGAGTCAGAATAATGACGCCTCAGCCTGCCGGCCGCTGGTGGCCCGTGGAATGCGGTGGCCCGACACCGTCCCGCGCCTGCGGGAACGCGAGACCTGTCGAAGATCCTGAGCGAAGTCGAACGGGACTCGCGCCCGGAGGTTTCGGAGTCCGAAACCTCCCGAACCCGTGGGCGGTCAGGCCCGCCCGTCGACGGCGGTGCCAGGTCACCGCACTCCACATCGATCCACTGAACGCATTCCATTCTCTGGGTTCTCAAGGGAGTGTATCGGGAATAGGAGCCCCCTGCGCTTGGGGACGCCTTCCAAGTCCGGGCGTGGCGGATGCCTCAGCCGAAGGGATGACCGCGAATCAGCCCATTGCATCGTTGTCGACCGAGGCAAACGAAGTCGTGCTCGCGTCGCTCGCTGGCGTTTCCGCCAGTTGAAGCACCCCTTACTAACCCAATTTTCCACCGAAAGTCCCGTACCCTTTCGTCGAGCCGGGCAATGGCGCATTTCCCCCGTGCGTAACGTGTCCGGTTCGCGTTTCAAACATGAGACCCGGCCTGCTGGCGAAGCGAGCTTCACGCCGCTGCAAGCATAAGGGTTCCATGCAACCAAGCGGTCGCTGCGATTCCCCCCAATCGTTTCGCAGTTAACGACCGCATCGTAACGCCCGTCCGGTCCCCAAACTCGGCGAGCGCATCTCACTAACCGTCTGCTGGCACTACCCTATGTTCAAACGACTGATCGTCCCTGCAATCGCCCTCACCTGCTCGCTCGCGCTGTCAACCACCGTCCGCGCGCAGCTTGCCACTCCCACCTACGGCTGGAATCTCGGCAATACCCTCGAAGCCACTTGGAGCGGAGCGCCCGTGCCGACCAAGGCACTGATCGACTCCGTCGCGGCTTCCGGCTTCAACACCATCCGCATTCCCTGCGCTTGGGATCACAACGCCGACCCGACCACGCACCAGATCAACGCCACCTACATGGCGACAGTGACCCAGGTCGTGAACTGGGCGCTGGCCGACAATCTCACGGTCATCATCAACGATCACTGGGACGGCGGCTGGTTCGAGGACTCGAACTTCAACAGCTTCGACTCGAACATCAACGCGAAGCTCGTCTCCTACTGGACGCAGATCGCGAACAACTTCCAAAACGACGGCTCGAAGCTGCTCTTCGCCTGCGCCAACGAACCGAATGTCACCACACAGGCACAGACCGCGGTCCTGCTCCAGTACTACCAGAGCTTCATCAACACCGTTCGCGGCACAGGCGGCAACAACAGCACACGCTGGCTGGTACTCCAAGGGCCGCAGACGAATATTGATAATACCAACAATTGGGTGACCTCGCTTCCCTATGATCCGGCATCGCACCTGGCTTTCGAGGTCCATTATTATGCACCTTACCAGTTCGCGCTCATGACCTCCGACGCCACCTGGGGAAACATGTGGTATTTCTGGGGCCAGAATTATCATTCCTCCGACATGCCGACCCGGAATTCCACCTCGGCCTGGGAGGAATCGTACGTGGATGCTGAATTCCAGAAGATGTATAATCAATTTACGAGCAAAGGCATTCCCGTGCTCGTGGGGGAATTCTGCGCCACGCGGCGCACCGGCACCCCGGGTCTGACGGGCACCGATCTGGACCTGCACCTGGCCTCGCGAACCTATTTCGACCGCTACATCGTCACGGAAGCCAACAAGTACGGTCTCAAGCCATGCTATTGGGACGACGGCGACAACGGGAGCGGCACCAATACGTCCGGCATCTTCGACAGGAGCACGGGAACGCTCACCGAACCCAATGAAGCTCACGCCCTGACCGGCGGAGCAGCGCTTCCTCCTCCGGGAGGCGGCGGAATCATCCCGAACGGCGTCTACAAGATCATCTCCAAGAACAGTGGTTCTGCTCTCGAAGTGGCGGGCCTGCAGACAGCAAATGGCAGCAACGTCGACCAGTGGGGTTACTGGGGCGGTGTCAACCAGGAGTGGACGCTCACCCACCTCGGCAACAATGTCTATACCATCACCGGCGCCCAAAGCGGACGGGCCTTGGATGTCTATGGTTGGGGTACCGCCAACGGCACCAATGTCGACATCTGGGATAGCTCCGGCGCCGCCAACCAGCAATGGCAGCTCACCTCGGTCGGCAATGGCTACTACCGGCTGACACCGATGAACGCCACCGGCTCCTGTCTCGACGTAAATGGCGCATCCACCGCGAACGGCGCCAACGTCCAAATCTGGCAGTATGTGGGCGGACCCAACCAGCAGTGGTCCTTCCAGGCTCCGTAATCAGCCAATCCAGTTCAATTCCACCGTC